>JACMOZ010000515.1 GCA_014377785.1 Aeromicrobium sp. | reverse complement strand
TCATTCACGCCGCCGACACGGGTCGCGTCAATCTGCAAAACCTGAAGTGCGTCGGCCTGCAGAAATTGTTTGAACATGATGCGGTTTGCGGCGTGCTCACCGGTCGCCACGAGAATGGGTGCAATTCCCGCGGCAATCGCCGCGTGGCCGAGAATGTCGTCCGGGCTCGTGGGCTCCTCAATCCAGGCCAGGTCGAACGGGGCAAGGTGCGACATCCATTCGATTGCCTCATCGACACCCCAGCGCTGATTGGCGTCGGCGGCGATTCGGATGTGTGGCCCCACGGCCTCTCGGGCAAGCCCAAGTCGGCGGATGTCATCCTCCAGATTGCCGCCGACCTTCAGTTTGATCAACTCAAACCCCTGGGACACCGCCTCGGTGGCCAACCGCACCAACTTCTCATCGCTGTAGCCGAGCCAGCCGGGGGAGGTGGTGTAGGCCGGGTATCCGGTCTTCAGCAGAGCGGCTTCGCGATCTGCCCGACCCGGCACTGAGGCCTGCAAAATTTCCAGGGCTTCGGCGGGAGTCAGGGCGTCGGTGAGATACCGAAAATCGATCAGTGCGACAGTTTCTTCCGGCGACATTCGTGCGAGCAGCTGCCACAGCGGCAGGCCGGCTCGCTTGGCCTTGAGATCCCAAAGGGCATTGACCACCGCACCGATCGCCATGTGCATGACGCCCTTCTCCGGGCCGAGCCAGCGCAGTTGCGAATCCCAGACGAACTCCCGCCAGGTGGCACCCATGTCATCGAGAAGGCTCTCGACCGAGCGACCGATCAGAAGCGCTGCGAGTGCGTCAATGGCACTGACCTGCACGTCATTCCCTCGGCCGATCGTGAATACAAATGCGTGCCCGTCGAGGCCGTCCAGCGCGTCAGTTTCGATCCGAACGTAGGCGGCTGAGTAGTCCGGGTCCCGGTTCATCGCGTCGGAGCCATCGAGGGACGTCGACGTGGGAAAACGTACGTCGCTGGTATGCAACGCGATCACAGAACTCACAGAATTTACCCCCAAATTGGACAAGCTGAGCATAAACATCCGATGTATAGATTGTCAATTGAGCACGGCGACCCGAAAGCGTGCCGCGAAAAAATCCTGCCGAGCAGGAGACTTCGGAGGTCTCGCCACACCCTCGGTGGGCCGCGGACACACGCACTAAGCTCGGGATTTATGGCAACCATCTACGAGGTCGCGGCTCGTGCAGAGGTCTCGCCGGCCACCGTTTCGCGTGTGCTGAACGGCACAAATGTCTCAGAGGACAAAGTCGCCCGGGTGAAGCAAGCCATCAGCGAATTGGATTTTTCTCCCAATCGCATGGCCCGATCCCTTCGCCGCCAGCACTCCCAAATTATCGCCCTGATCATCCCGGATATCGAGAATCCCTTTTTCACTTCCGTCGCCCGTGGCGTCGAGGATGTTGCACAGGCGGCGGGCTACTCCGTCGTGTTGTGCAACAGTGATGGCGAGCTCTCCCAGGAGGCCTACTATCTCGATCTCGCCGCAAGCGACAACATGGCGGGCGTTATTTGGACGCCGGCATCAGCGGCAAGCACTCTTGGCAGATTTCACTCACCTGATCGTGCGGTCGTGGCCATCGACCGGCGGCCATCGGGGCGTGAAACCGACGCGGTGCTTGTCGACAATCACCGCGCGGGATTTGCGGCCACGCAGTCCCTATTCAATCAGGGCTACACCCGGGTTGCCTGCATTACCGGGCCCGCAGACGTGGAGACGAGTGTCTTGCGAAGCGAGGGATGGCGGGAAGCCTGCCGTGCGCATCCCGACCTGCAACCGCGCGAGGACTACCTGCGCTATGCCGACTTCCGAGTGGATGGTGGCCGGGCCGCACTCAGCGCGCTGTTCGCCCTCGACCTTCCCCCGGACGCAGTCTTTGTCGCGAACAACCTCATGGGCGTCGGGGTGTTGCAAGAGTTGACCGCCCGGGGCATCACGACGTCGCACTACGGCGTTGCAATTCTGTGTGATTTGCCCTATTTCTCCTTCACCGCAACCGGCGCGACAGTGATCGACCTGCCCGCGCGCGAAATTGGCGGCGTCGCGGCTCGCCTGCTGCTCGAGCGGATTGCGGGGCTCACCGATCCGCCGCGAACTGAGGTGCTTCACAGCCGGGTGCTTCCTGCACAGGCGAACGTGATTTCCCGCTGACCCCACGGAGCCGGATCCACCGCAGTCGCAGTTGTAGCTGAAATCGATTTCAGGTAGCGTAAGAGGCCACGACAAGGAAGTCACATGAGCCGTCAGGTAGTAATCGGTGTGGATATCGGCACATCCAGCAGTAAAGGCGTGCTCGTCGGTCTCGACGGCATAATTCTTCGCACCGCCGTCCGAGAGCATTCAGTGTCACGCCCCGCTCCCGGTCACGTGGAGATGGACGCCACCGTCTGGTGGGTGGAGTTTGTGCAAATCTGTCGCGAACTCCTCACCGTTGCCGATATCGAGGTGGTGGCTGTCGGGGTCAGCGGTATGGGCCCGTGCATTCTTTTGACCGATGAAGACAACCAGCCTCTGCGTCCCGCCATCCTCTACGGGGTCGACACCAGGGCCTCCATCCAGATCGCCCAACAGACGGCACAGTTCGGTGCCGACGAGATCATTCGCCGCGGTGGGTCGGCGCTCTCCACCCAGGCTGTTGGCCCCAAGCTCGCCTGGGTTGCCGACAACGAGCCGCAAGTATGGGCTCACGCCACAAAATTTTTCATGCCTAGTTCGTGGCTGGTGCACAATCTCACCGGTAACTACGTGCTCGATCACCACTCAGCGAGCCAGTGCTCTCCGCTTTACGACACCGTCGAGCAGTCGTGGTTCGCGCCCTGGGCTTCGAAAATTGCGCCCGCAATTGTGTTGCCGAACCTCGCTTGGGCGGGGGAGGAGTCCGGCACGGTCACGCCGGAAGCATCCGTCGCCACGGGGCTCCCCGCAGGAATCCCCGTCATCACAGGAACCATCGACGCATGGGCCGAAGCAGTGAGCGT
>JACMOZ010000514.1 GCA_014377785.1 Aeromicrobium sp. | reverse complement strand
GAGACATTGAGTTCCTTCGCTCGCGCTCGGATGCTCGGCAGCCGAGTCCCTGACCGAATCGTTCCGAAGAGAATATCGGCTTCTAAGTCGTTCGCGATTCGTCTCCACTGTGGCCACGAGCTCATCTGAGGAGCTAACAGGGATTGCGTTTCTTCATTCATGGTCTGCGCCTATCTGGTTCAGTTGGGCTGCGCTGCGAGGTCGAGCACCGCTGGTTTGATATCTATGCGCGGCACTTTCAAGGGACGTGTCCGCTGCTGCGAAACTTGTCGCGATTGACGGCCCCGGGATCCCTTTCCGGGAGGGGCGTACGGGCATGACGTCCAATCCCGACCGACGCCCACCCACGGGGGGCCTACCAGTTAGCGTTTACCGTCCGGCTTACGGGCGCCAGCAGATGTCGACGAACACCCTCAGTGGCCATGATCATTGGCTGAACTTGCGTACTGAAGCCCTGCCTGATCTCCAGACTCGAACGGGTACTCAGCTGGGCCATAGTGGCGCCGATTTTAGATGTATTCTCGTCTTCAACTGGTTCTGGGGGAAAAAATGAATAAATCACATTCGCCACTCGTTTTTATGGCGGTCACTGTCGCGATAACAGGACTCGCTCTAAGCGGATGCTCCGCGAAGGACTTCACCTCGACTGGAGCGACGAAGTCGTCATCAACCGCCTCAGCTTCACCATCGAAGACGGCAGAAGCTCCTGCGGATCTGACCGGGGAGTGGAAGCAGTCAAATTCGAAGTCATCCGACAGCTACCAGGCGGCGACTATCACTGCCAACTCAATTGAGGTGAACTGGGTGACTGACAGCGGGAGCACCACATCGCTGTACTGGGCGGGCGCGTATGTAGCACCGACAAACCCTGGCGCGTTCAGTTGGGACTCGCAGAACGACACCTCCAAGACGGATGGCGCCATGCTCGCGTCCCCTGCCCCAACGAAAACGTTCTCATACGACAACGGCGTGATCAGTTACAAGGTTTCAGCACTGGGTACGACCACGACCGTCAATCTGTCGCGCCGGTAATTGCGGTAGACCGAGCGCGATCGGGACACGCTCCTCCAGGCCGATTTGGTTAAGCGGACCACTCAGGGGCCCTCTTCGGGGTGCGGATGATCGCGATCGTTCAGATTGCTGAGGTGTTTGAGCAGGGCTTTGACCGGACCGCGTATCAGTGATCTACCTTGCCGCTGCCTCCGTTGTCGTTGTCGTCCTGCTCCTGCTGATCGTGCGGAAACGGCGAGCAGATAAGGCTTCAACCTCCGTGTCCACCAACCGGGGTCGAGGCCAGTCACGTCCAACCTTTCAGCGGCGCATTGCTGCTCTCGAGCCAGGTAGTGAGAAGACTCTTTTCCGAGATAATTCGGTTGGCCGGGAACTCGGAGATCCGAAGCCGGCGAATAGGCCGCCATAAAGCGATCAAAACCATACAAAGAAGCCTCAACTTTTTTCCAGACTGGTATCTACGAACAGCGTCAGTTCTGAGAAGCCCTTCGTCACCTTCGAAGGTCGCTAAATTCACACCTCGAGGGCTGTGGACGCGCGCACCACGAGCCGACATGGCAGGGATTCGACACCGGAGTGCTGATCCCCATCGATCGCGGCGAACAGTCGCCGCGCGGCCTGTCGTCCGAGCTCTTCGAGGTTCATATCGACGCTAGTCAGTTGCGGGCGTGACTGCGTCGTCAAGATCTCCCAGTTGTCAAAGCCCATCACGGCCACATCCATCGGCACGTTGACTCGCTTCTCGCGGAGGATATCTAACGCACCCCGTGCGATCTGATCGTTGCCGCAGATGATCCCGTCCAGATCGGGATAGCGATCGATTAACGCCAGGGTTGCCGTGCGGCCCCAAGACTCCGACCAGTTGCCGTAGATTGCGTCGCCGGCGACCATGTCGAGACCGGCCGCGAGGAGTGTCTCGCTGATGCCGGCCGCGCGTTCGCGAGCGGCGACGAAGCCGCGTTCACCGGTGATGTGCGCGATGTGCCGACGGCCAGTCGCGACAAGGTGCTGTGCGGCCATAACTCCCGCTCCGACGTTGTCGGGGACGAGCGAAAGGTCGCGTGGATCATCGGATGGGCCATACACGTACACGACAGGCACCGGGAGGTCGCGCCCAAGAGACTGGCGGGGATCAGTGTTGTTCCCCAGCACGATTAGACCGTCTACCCGGCGGCCGAGGAGTGCCTGCAAATGATGTTGCAGACGGATTGTGTCGCCGCGGGCGTCACAGAGGAAGACAGACATTCGGCCCGTTCCGAAGGCGTCCTCCGCCCCAGTGAGGATCGGAATACTGAAACGCCCGATTAGGTCGTCCGTCAGCATGCCGACCGTACCGGTCTGACCGGCGAGGAGTCCCTGGGCGAGCGGGTTTGGCCGGAATTTGATTCGTTGCGCTGCTTCGAGGACGCGGGTGCGCGTATCGGGGTGCACCTGGCTGCGATTGTTAAGCGCTTTCGACGCGGTAGCGATGGACACTCCGGAGAGAGCGGCCACATCCTTCAGCGTCGGATTACGTGAAGGGGAATTGTTTTCGGTGCTCACCGAGCTCCTCCCGGCCGGATCGTCACGAAAAATAGTTTCGCGGTTTACATCATAGACAGTTGACGGGGTTTATCCCGCAGATGTAGATTGCAAAAACCGCGTTACGAAATGCTTTTCGAAAAGTTTCGGTAAGCGGGTAAATAATCAGACGAAACAGAGGAGCACGAATGTATTTCAATGCAGAACGACACTCGAGTAGCCCGGGTAAATTTCGACCGCGCATGCGGTTTGGGCTCATTGCCGGAACAATCGTCGCTGCTGCCGGACTGATTCTCTCCGGTTGCTCAGGGCCCGGCGCCTCGACGACGACGGGTAGCTCGAACACTTTGACCGTTTGGCATTACTTCAGCGACCCCAACCAGGTGAAAGTCATGACTGATTACGCTGATTTGTTTCAAAAGAATCACGCGGGCGTCACTGTGAAAAATATCTACGTTCCTTACGACCAATTGGATCAGAAGCTGATTGCATCGGTCGGGGCCAAGACTGGACCCGACGTCGTCGTCTTCAACGGCGCGGATACCAGTAACCTCGCGCTCGCCGGCACTCTTGCTCCTTTGGACGCTAAGTGGTCGACGTTTGCAGACAAAGGCAAGTTCCCGGACTCCGTCATCCACCAGCTCAACGGCAAGACCTACGCGGTGCAGGGTTACGTAAATCTCCTCGGGCTCTGGTACAACAAAGACTTACTCGACTCCCTAAAAATCGCGCCGCCGACCACGATCGACGAGTTGAACGCTGCGATGGCGAAGGTCAAGGCCGCTGGTAAGACTGGAATCACTCTCTCCGGACTGCCGAACTCGCAGGGCGAATGGCAGGCCTACCCGTGGTTGACCGCGGCCGGCTTTGACGTAGCCAAGCCGTCGGCCGGGGCACTGCGAGCGGGCTTCTCCACAGTGGCGGATTGGATCTCGAAGGGATATCTCTCGAAGGAAGCCACTACCTGGGACCAAACAGTGCCCTTCCAGAAGTTCGCTGCCGGAGGCGTCGCCTTCGCCGAAAATGGGAACTGGCAGCTCGCGACCGCGAAGTCGACAGCCAAGTTCGCTTACGGTGTCGTGCCGCTTCCGCTTGGACGTACAGGCAAGGTCTATCTCGGCGGCGAGGGCGAGGGGATCGGTGCGTTCAGCAAGAACCCGGATCTTGCATGGAAATACCTGCAAGAGACCTACTGGTCGAACGCTGGCCAGCTGATCGCGCTGAAGGACTCGGGAACGATCCCCTCCCGCAAGGACACTGCTTCAGACGCGGCCGTCACAAGTGACCCGATCATCAAACCGTTTGCCGACTCCATCGCTTCCATGGGCGCGAACTACCCGGCTGACGCGCTTCCGCCCGCCAGCGTGGCCAACCAGCAACTGATCGGTGGCCAGGAGTGGAGCGCCGTGCTCGGCGGTGCAAGTTCGCCAACGGACGCCGCCAACAAGTACCTGCAGTCGCTGACACAGTTGCTCAACGCCAAATAAGAAACGACCGACGCCGACGATGACGACCGCACAAGAATCACCTAGAAGCTTCACCCAGAGTCACTCATCGCTGGTACCACCGCCCGCACGTAGGAGGAGGCGTTCGACTCAGGGGCGCCTCCTTTACGTGCTCCCGGCCGGAGTGATCCTCGCCATACTGGCCGCCTACCCACTCGTGCAGCTTGTTCGCATGAGCGTGAGCGCGGTGACTTCCGCGACGTTGAGCGCCGATTGGGCTTTAGTCGGGCTGCAGAACTTCGCGCACGGCTGGCAGCAAGGCGACACCCAGAATGCAAGCTTGAACACGGCGGTATTCGTCGTCATCGTGACAGGTCTGGGATTAGCCGGCGGATTCGCTGCCGCCGTTGCGCTCCGTTCAACCACGAAATGGTCTGCCACCCTACTCGGCCTGATGGTTTTCGTGTGGGCGCTCCCGCCCGTTGTCAACGGCAGCGTTTGGAAGTTTCTGCTCGGTGATAACGGATTGTTTAACTCGGTGATCCATCTGTTCGGGGCGCAGTCCTTGCCCTTCCTCTATGACACTCGTTTCGCCTTACTCTCGGTCGCCTTGGTGAACTCGTGGGCGATCATCCCGTTCAACGCGCTGGTCTTTCGCGCCGCGATCCTCGGCATACCGGCTGAAGTATTCGAGGCAGCCCAGCTCGACGGGGCCAGACCCTGGCAGGAGATCCGCCACATCATGATGGCTGCGGTTCGGCCTACGACCCTTGTGCTCGCGGTGCTCACCATCGTCTACGCCTTCCGGAGTTTCGACTTCATTTACGTGATGACCTACGGTGGCCCGGGCACGACAACAAACACCCTGCCATTCCTTGGTTACTTGCAGGCTTTTGTTCGTTACGACTTCGGGCTTGGGGCGTCAACTGCGATCATCGCAGTGCTCTTCGTAGTCGTGCTCGCGGTCATCTATGCACGAAGCGTGCGCAAGGAGGAACTCGATTGACGATTACGACAGATCCATCGGATGGGACCACCTCGGTCCTGCAGCGCACAGCCACAGTGCGACGGAGAAGTTCCTTGCAGCATCGGACGCCAGTGGCGACCCTGTCGCGCGTCCTTCTCTACCTCATCTACGGCGTCCCCGTTTTTTGGATCGTACTCACGTCGCTAAAAAACCCGGGAGACGTGCTTTCTGACAAAGCGGCTTTTTTCTTCGCGCCGACGCTGGATGCGTACACGAGCGTTTTCCAATCAGGGGGCCTCTTCGAAGCGCTCGGTCAGTCGTTTGCCATCGCGACCGGAACGACTGTACTAACTCTCGCCATCGCCATTCCTGCGGGCTACGGACTGGCGCGTGTCAACGGCAGAATCACGACGATCTGTCTTGGGCTGCTTATCGTGCTCCAGATGGTGCCGCAGACTGCTAACGTCATCCCGCTCTTCCAGATCTTCGGCAGCTGGGGGCTGCTCGACTCGACATTCGGAGTAATCCTTGCCGACACAGCCCTGCTCGTCCCATTCGCAGTACTGCTCATGCGACCGTTCTTCCGCGCTGTTCCACAAGCCCTCGAAGAGTCGGCATCTATCGACGGCGCCTCGAGCTGGCGCACCTTTCGCTCGATCGTTCTCCCCGTGGCACGCAATGGTGTCGCAACTGCGGCGACCATAGTGTTCCTCTTGTCGTGGGGCGAGTTCCTCTACGCCGTGAACTTCCTGCTCTCCCCGGGCAGGTACCCGCTGAGCGCGCTGCTCGCTCAGCAGGTATCGGCCTTTGGAATCAACTGGCCCGGTCTGATGGCGCTCGCGGTCATCACGTCCATTCCGATCTTGGTGCTGTTCACCTGCACCTACCGTTTGTTGCGCGAGGGCCTAACCCTTGGTGCCGTGAAATGAAATGGAGACATCTGTGACTGGTACGTTGCTGCGCTCGGACCACGGGCGCCCCGTTGCTCCCTCCGAGGGAGTCTTGCGCCCGCTCGGACTGGACAACGTTCGCATTGCCGACGGCTTCTGGGCAGATCGCCAAACCCTGAATGCCGAGAAGCTCATAGAACATTGCGAGTACTGGGTCGAGCGTGCGGGATGGATGGGAAATTTTGACGCTGCCCGCGAAGGACGGCTCCCGGCTGCCCACACCGGCCGGTCCTTCGCGGACTCAGACGTGTACAAGCTGCTCGAAGCGATGGCGTGGGAGATCGGGCGCACGGGCGACGAGGCGATGAACCGCCGGCTTCAGGCGATCGTCGAACGCATCGCGCCCGTGCAGCATCCCGACGGCTACTTGAATACCTACTTCGGCCGACCTGGCCAAGCGCTGCGCTACAGCGATCTCGAATGGGGCCACGAACTCTACTGCTACGGTCACCTAATTCAGGCGGCCATCGCCCGCGGACGGACGGCAGGCGACGATCTGCTCGTCGACATCGGCCGCCGGGCCGCCGACCATGTGTGCAATACATTCGGCGTTGGAGGTATCGAAGGCGTCTGCGGTCACCCTGAAATCGAGGTCGCTTTAGTGGAATTCGCCCGATTTACGGGTGACGACAAGTACCTCAAACAAGCACAACTTTTTATCGAGCGCCGCGGCCATCACACCCTCGCCGACATTGAGTTCGGCCGCGACTACTTTCAGGACGAGACTCCGTTGCGCGATACCGACATTATGAGCGGTCACGCTGTTCGCGCCCTCTATCTTGCAGCCGGCGGCGTCGATCTGGCCGTCGAGACGCACGATCACGACCTGTTCCGTGCACTCGAAACGCAGGTCGCCAAAACCGTCGCGAAGCGCACCTACCTGACGGGCGGAATGGGAGCTCATCACGAGGGCGAATCGTTCGGGCAAGACTTCGAACTGCCGCCGGATCGCTCTTACTCCGAGAGTTGCGCCGGCGTCGGCGCGGTGATGGTGAGCTTCCGCCTCCTCCTAGCGACCGGAGACTCACAGTATGCCGATCAGATCGAGCGCACCCTGTTTAACGTGATCGCCGGGTCGCCGAGCGCCGAAGGCACATCGTTCTTCTATACGAACACGCTGCATCAGCGGGTACCGGGCACCATACCTCCCGTGGACGAGGCGAGTCCTCGGGCGTCATCTAGCTTGCGAGCCCCGTGGTTCGAAGTCTCTTGCTGCCCAACCAACGTGGCACGCACGTTTGCGACGCTGGGCACCTACCTCGCAACGAGTTCGCCCGACGGGCTCCAGATTCATCAGTACGCAACCGCAGATGTGCGCGGCCAAATTGAAGGCGGCACGGTTGCCGTTCGCATAGAGACCGCCTATCCGCTCGAGGGAACCGTGCGCGTCATCATTACCGAAACAATCGACACGGAATGGGATCTGGCGATCCGCGTTCCGGGCTGGTCGACCAAGGCACGGCTTCTGTTCGAGGGCGAGGAGGAAGTCCAGGTCACACCGGGAACCGCAATTATTCGTCGACAGTTCGCGGTCGGCGACACCCTGGAACTTCGCTTGGACGTGTCGCCCCGCTTTACGTTCCCCGACCCGCGGATCGACGCGGTGCGGGGAAGCGTTGCCGTAGAAGCCGGTCCAATTGTGTTGTGCGTCGAGTCCGTGGACCTGCCACCTGGCCTGAGCGTGAACGACGTTCGGCTCGACGTCGGCCGGAAGCCTGAAGTGAGGGATGGCCGCACGACAGTCAGCCTGCTCCCAGCCAAATTCCAATCCTCAGCGTGGCCTTACCCGCCCTCACCGGAGGATCTGGCCGGCGGTGCAGCCTTCGAGGTTCCCCTGACGCCCTATCACCACCGAGGAAACCGCGGACCGTCGACGATGAGAGTGTGGATACCATGCGCGTAGTCGTGATCGGAGCGACCGGACACGTCGGGAGCTATCTTGTGCCACGGCTGGTATTGGCAGGCCACCAGGTGGTTGCCGTCACCCGCGGGATAAGCTCGCCGTACCATCAGGCCCGTGCTTGGGAAGCCGTGGAAAGAGTCACACTAGACCGCGAGCTGGGTGATGCCGATGGCACCTTCGGCGCCGCTATTGCGGATCTGGAGCCCGACGTCGTCATCGACATGTTGTGTTTCACACGCGACTCAGCGGAGCAGCTTGTTGAGGCACTTCGGGGACGAGTGCAACTGCTGCTCAGTTGCGGGACTATCTGGGTACACGGCCCGGCGACTGTCGTTCCGGTGGCTGAGAGTGATGCCCGCGAGCCGTTCGGCGACTATGGCGTCGGCAAACATCAGATCGAAGAGCTGCTGCTGAGCGAAGCGCGCACTCCGGGGGGCCTGCCGTCTGCGGTACTGCATCCGGGCCACATAACTGGACCCGGCTGGAACATGATAAATCCGGTGGGAAACCTGGACCTGGGCGTTTGGGGCCGGCTCGCTCGTGGTGATGAAGTACTGCTTCCGAACTTCGGGCTCGAGACGGTACATCACGTGCACGCAGACGACGTCGCCCAAGGCTTTCAACTCGCGCTGGAAAATCAGGTCGCCGTGGTTGGAGAAAGTTTCCACCTGGTCTCAGACGGCGCGCTGACTCTGCGCGGCTTCGCTACCGCTGTCGCTGGTTGGTTCGACCAGAAGCCAAATCTGAGGTTTGAACCCTATGACCGCTTCGCTGCGACGATGGAGAAGAAGCACGCTCAAACGACCTGGGAACATATCTCACGTAGCCCCTCCATCAGCATCGACAAGGCCAAGCTCGCCCTCGGTTATACCCCCCGCTACACTTCGCTCGAAGCAGTCGCCGAGGCGCTCGATTGGCTTGCCCGCGACGGGCAGGTCGACGTAGGGCGAAGCGTGCTCGCGTTAGTCGTGACACCAGGGTCGAATCGATCCGCCGGAACCGACGCTTCAGCGACCGAGCCGCCGGGGTGACGAGTGGAATGACCGGCCACCTCTGGCCGAAGATAATTTCCATGGTTCACATTGGCGTCCGGCATAAAGCTCAAGTAACGAAGCCGCCAACAAAACGGTGGCATGAAAACCGGGACGGTTCAACCAATGCGGATCATCGCGTTGTGTCTACTCCGCAGGGTCATCCGGTCTTTCAAATCCCTGTGGGCACAACAGCCGGATACGCACGAAACATCGGCGGTCAGAATTATCGCCTGACAATCACACCGACGACTCGACCTGCGTCGACATGCTGTCCCTCGTGCGGACACAACCGGCGGGCTCACAGGGGAGGGCGAGGGTTGCCTCCTAGCAAGGGAGTCCAAATCGTGCGTCTCTCGCGGTTTTTACGATTGACAGCGATGGCTCGCCGCCGAAGCTGTGTCGGAGCGCACTCTGCAATCGGCGCGATTTGTAGAGTTTGAGCAATGCATTGGGGGCCAGTGCATTGTCAAACTGCGACACAACGCCAATCCATAGGATTGATTGTCAATGCACTTCGCCTTTACTGCAATGACACGGCAATGCATTGAGCAAAAATGCATTGTGTAAGCGCTTCAAAGAGCCACACCGCCGGCCAGCAATGCCGCACGCCAACAATTCACAATTTTCCGCGATGCATTATCGGATCATGCACAACTTGACCGCATTGGCGGACAATTCGATGTGTGACGGCTATGACGCCAGAGTCGCCGAAGACGGATCGGAATTGTGAATTGCCAACCCGCTACACAATGCGAGATCCCCGCAAGACGGCGTCGTTTTTTCCACCATTTCGGCCGATTTCACGGTGATGCACTTAGACATACTTAGACATTTGAGGGCATCTAAGTGTATTCCTAAGTGTATTAATTCCAAGCAGCCATTGGGAAGCAGCCCTATTACTACTACTTAACTTGTTAACTTAGAAATAGATCTACTACTACAGGAGGGGTTTCCTATATATATCTCTTCGGCCCTCCCAGATATATATACCTCTCAGCTCTATATGTCCGTACCCCGCGCTCTAAGTTAACAAGTTCGCACCCCTCAAGGCCCCCCGATGCCAATGGATATATGGAATTAATACACTTAGGAATACACTTAGACGCCCTAAAATGTCTAAGTTTGTCTAAGTGTGTTCCGGATTTGCCCGACGGGTGCGCAGCAAGCGTGTGAAGCTGCTCCTGATCCTGCGATGGAGCCACATCGCGGATGAGCGACTGTCGATCCGGTTGTGTGCATGAAGTCGAGATCTCGACGAACGATCCGAATTAGCTGGATCGGGTCGGGCGTCCTCGACCGAGGTGCCTGGCATTGTTGCTGATCAGTCGATCCCTCACCCGTCGCGGACGACGCTGGAGTCGTCGAGACAGAGGTCGCCTAGCGCTTGCGCCTTGACCTTCTTTGTCAATGCTGAACCGCGACGCGGCCAGGCTGTGGGCGTCGCATCGATTGCTGAATCGCCATGCTGAGCCGACTGCAGAGTGAGTTCTCCGGGTCCGCCATTCGAAGCACACGTAATCGGAAATCAAGAGCGTTACCGGTCGGGTAGCGGAAGCAACGATCCGCTTGGTCAGCGCCAGTCCCGCAGACTCTGCGCTTGAGGGCGTTGACAATTTCCGATTGGCAGTGGATTCACCGCTCGTCTCTCCGGTGGGGTTCCGCGCATCACATAGGGCCCCGTCCCGCCGCATATCCAATTGCAGACCAGTTGACGACGATCACCCCAAGAAAGGACCACCGATGACTTACCCGAACCATTCCGACCCCAGGTCGGTGTCAGCCGATGCTGGACCTGGAACCACGCTGCGTATCCTTCCGTCGATCCTGACATCTGCAACTCAGCCCTGCCGTTGGCTCGCTGCTACGCCGGACTGGGCCGGCAGGATGCAGACCCCGCTCATTCCGCAGATGACCGGCATGTCTCTTTTGTTCCGGATCTGCGGTTGTGCCGCGCATAGAGAGGAAAGAGGGGAGCCACTCCGGCTTCCCCACATTTCGAAGGACTCCTGTCTTGCCTGACACACCGATACAATCCATGTTCGATGCTCCTGCCGCCAGCTGGTTCACCTCCTACCCGGGCGCCCGCATCCGCACCCGGGAGGACGTCGCGCTCGAGATTCTCACCAACCTCGTCGCGGCCGAACTTGACGCAGCACCGCGCTTCACCGAGGAAGAAGCGTTCGCTCTCCTTGGACACAGCCAGGGCTCTTACCTGACGCCGTACCTCGCCGGACACATGCTGACGGACGATTTGGGCGACTTGGGCGAAGAATCCGATTTTCCGGACACCTTGCCCGCCAAGCTCGCCCTGCTCTCCCCGACCCAGGACTGGGTGCTTCGCATGCTGCTCGCCGACCACGAGGAGCGTCGACGCCGAGACCCTCTTCTC
>JACMOZ010000513.1 GCA_014377785.1 Aeromicrobium sp. | reverse complement strand
GGAGAGAGAGTATGTCGTTTTGGGGCCATATGGACTCTCTGCGAGCACCATAAAATCGGCTGTTCGATAATTGCGGTTTAGACCTAATAAACCCCCAAAAACGCACAATTTAGGGTATGGTTCTGTGTTTATGCGGCGGAAACCCGTTATAGAAGGGGTGTTGGGATGGTGAATTCTCAGGTCGTGAGTGCCGCGGCGGGGTTTGTATTTGAGCCGCGGAAGCTGGCGGAGCAACAACTCCAGTTTGGGAATACGGCACTTGCTCTGCGGCCGGCGGCGAAAGTCGATATTGCGGATCCGCGGTGGGGTGCAGCGCAATTGCAGCATTTGGTGGCCAACACTGTTCGGGAGGCGTTGGCGGCGAAGGGAACTTCGTTGTCTGCCTGGGTGCGTGATCACCACGCGGACCGGTCCGGGTTGGGCTATGACCGGTTGATTCGGATTCAGCGGGGCGAGACGATGATGCAGCTCGCTGATCTGTTTCACTGGGCGACAACCTTCGATACCGTCGCCGATCTTCTCGCTACGCACCAGTTCGCTCTTTCGTCCGCGCCAGTGGCGCCCGCATTTGCGGGAGAGGCCGGCCCGCGCGGTCCCCACACTTCCCGTTGACCCTGCCGGCGTCGGTCGTCTGATCACGACCCGTCCGATCACGACCCGTCGGCAGTGCCGCATTCACGGAGCACATTCGACTGGGGCGAGACCAGAACCCGCGACCATGTTCGGTTCAAGCCCTCGCCAATATGAGATCGACCCCGGATCGCGTCGCCACGGCGATGATCTCCTCTGGGTCCGCATTCCGGCGGGTACGGCTCACGGATCACGAACCAACCGGCGTGCTGGTACGCGCACGGGCTGACCTGGGGTGGTGGATCTACGGGACTGAGTCCGGAGATAACGGTCGCCATTGCTGCGCCAAGCTCAGTGCTCAGGGCCGTGCACGGTACTGATTGCTGCACGGTTGCGATGAGCGGTATTGGCTGCCTTCGCACACGTTTTCCGGCCTCCGATTTTTGTCTCCCAAAGGTAATTAGCGAGCGGGTTCTGTCGTCACCGGTGGGTGATATCCGCTCAGGTTTGCGCACCTTTCCACGGTAAGCACCGGAGGCCCATTCAGGGTGCCGAGTCATCGACAAAGAACCCTGCTCTCGTCGCACCTTTCTTCGTGGCGCCCGCGCATGTGTCTGGAGGGACTACGAAAGTCGTGGCCCGCGAAGGGTGCACGCGTGCAGACACATCCGACCCCGTCCGAGTTGTATCGCCGGGCCATCGCATCATGGCCACCCGCCGAACACTGGGACAACGCGTCTCTACTGGTCCGGCGGATCGAGGCCCACCACCTCACCGGGACAGCACCCCCTCCGATTCCCGGGCGCCGGCTGGCCACCACCTGGGTGCGCAGTCTGCACCGACACGAACAGTTCTGGCGGGACCACCTTCAGCCCCCACGCGAGCGCACCCGCAACCTTTCTACCCTGCCGCAGTCGGAGCGGCTGCTCGGGGAATGGGCACGCCGCCAACGGCGAACAGAACACCGGTTATCCCGGTACCAGATCCTCCGGTTAGAGGTGTCGCCGAGCTTCGCCTGGGACCCACGCGAACGCGCCTGGATTAACAACTACGACGCCTGCCACCGACACCTGCGAAAAACCGGAACCCTCCCCTACCTGGCGGGAGCCTCACCGGAACAGTTCGCCCTCGCCCGGTGGCTCGGGCGACAGCTTCACGCCCTGAAGGACGGCACCCTCCCACCCGACCGGGCAGCCCTACTGCAGGGTCTCATCACCGACAGCCGACTCGTCCAAGACGGTCCCTCATAACCGTCGGCAGTTCGCGGCAACTTCCATATGAGCCAAACCGGCGCTGGATCCGAAAACGCCGACTCAAAGACAAACTCCTCAGATACCGCGGAGTCGACGGGCGTGACAGGTAGCGTCGCTGAGGTCTTTTACCGCCGGGGGTTTCTCGCGACTCGGGCGGGAAACGACCGCGCGAAGCCATGAACCCGTTTCCTTTCCGAAGCTCAAGGAGTGCACCGATGTTACGAAGGGCTGCTCCGGCGGGGAGAGAGTGATGGTGCCAACCGCGACTTACACTCCAGTGACGTTCTGGGAGGCATTCTTGCTGTCACCGGTGTTGGGCCCGGCTCTGGCGCTTCTGATCGTGATCGTGATCGTCGGGATCCAGTTCCTGAATTCCCGACGTGGGCCATCCGGCATACCAAGACTAGAAACGCTGCGGCGAAGAGCCCTGCGAAGGATGAGGGGATACCGCACGCGGAAGGAAGCGGGTATGCCCCAAGATCTGCCCGGGGCTGACAGTTCCCGGCCAGATGTTTGCAACGTCGATCACTTTGTGCGGGACCTCGCATTGTTGACGGAGCAGCTTCTCCTCGCCGTCTATCTCGCCGAACAACTTCGCAGCGACCTCGAAAAACTTCACGACACGAGATCCGAGCAGGGCGATGAGCGGCGCAATGCACCCTGACGTTTCCAAGACGTATTCACACAATGGTCGGCAGGTCGGCAGGAGGGCAGGTCGGCTGGGGAGCTGAAGGGGCGATCGGGCATCAAATGACCGACTCATTGACACAGTTCCGGCAGCTGATGGGATCGACTCCGGGTCGTGCCTACGGTGGATGAGACCACCTCGGGTGACCGGTTAGGAGGACGAAGGTGAAGTCGTTGATGGACAGCACGACCGGCGCGTACCTCGTCGTCACACGCTCCTCGAGCTACCTGGTGGATTTGGATCGCCGGGTGATCCGCCGGACACCCAGGACGGGGGATCCGGAGGGGTCGCTGCATCGCCGGGACGAGGAACTGGTCACCCTGCTCGAGTTGCGAGAGTGCACGGTCGGCAGACAACTCGAGATGCTCCTCGACCTCCACGTCCACGGCGTCCCCGGTACGTTCCGCCGGTCCACCACCGTCCAGTCGATCGAAGCCGTCGCTTCGCCGGGCAGACCACTCCCTGATACCAGGCCCGGCGCCACCGTCGACAGCCCGGATCCCGCATGACGGCGCGGACGGGCGATGGTGTCGATACCGGGCTGGGGCATCCGCCCGGATGGCACACCGGGCACGTCCTCATCGGCTGATTCCGTAGCGGCGCCCAACGGCGCCCGACTGCGCCGGCCTGGGATACGGGTGCGGACCCCACCGGAAGCCACGGAACTGCATCGAATCCCGCGCACCGCTGAGTGTTTTCATCCGATTCCCACCCCCAGTCATGCCCGCAGCAGCCGCCGATAACAACGGGAAGGACCCCAATGCCACTCTTTACCGCTTCTGACCGGCCGGTGGGCCTGTCTACCGATTGGCGTGTCGGGTTTCTTGGTGATCTGCACGGCGACCTCGACCATCTCCTTCGTGTCGCGCAGACGATGTGGGCACACGGCATCAGCACCCTGATTGTTCTGGGGGATTTCGGCTTCATCTGGCCGGACGGCAATTGGGACAACACGATCGACAAAATCAGCCGAAGACTCGGGAAACTCGGTCAGGTTCTGTATTTCGTTGATGGCAACCATGAGGACTTCACCCGGCTGTACCGGTTCCCGCTCGATGCGGACGGGGTGCGGAGGATCCGACCGAACATCATCCATCTGCCCCGCGGATACCGCACAACACTGGTGTCGGGAAAGGAGGTGGCGGTCCTCGGCGGCGCGAACTCCATCGACCGTGACCACCGGGTGGAAGGGCGCTCCTGGTGGGCGGAGGAAGCGATCACTGACGCGGATCTGACCGTGCTGGGGGCGGAGACGGCGCCGCTGCTGATCGGCCACGACGCACCCCTGCATGTTCCGGCGTTGGAGAGGGAACTTGCGGCAACGGACCGGGACTGGTCTGTCGAAGCGCTCGCCTACGCGGCTGCCGGCCGTGCCGTGTTCCACCGCGGGTTCCTTTCTGTCCAGCCCGAGTTATATCTCGGCGGCCATTACCACCTCCACATCGACGAGCAGGTGACCTACCACTCGGAGGGCGGAGAGTTCACCTGCCGGGTGGTGATTTTGGACATGAACGGCACCGCGACCAGCCAAGCGATCCTTGACGTGAACACGTTCACCCTTACTTTCCTCACCCGAGATGCCGACACCGTCCACGAACTCAGCGGAGACGAAGCAGGGGTATGGGAAATAACGACAGAG
>JACMOZ010000512.1 GCA_014377785.1 Aeromicrobium sp. | reverse complement strand
GATCTCGGGTCCGGCTTAATGCTGTTCGACGTTCTGGATGTTCGGTTTGATGAGGTTCCGGGGCCCGCGTTATCGCTTGAGGTTCTCTCCGCGGTGGACAGCGCATGGGATGAGATGGTGCACGCAAACCCAACCTTGTTCAATGGGCCAGTAGTCCTCTGGAGTGACTTCCGCCAGATATCCCCTCACCTTGAGGTCAGCTGGTCCCGCGCAACCTATCGCTACCGCACGGTTCGGCAAATCCCAAGCGCTCCCGCCCTGTCATCGGTATTCGTCTGCGTGCCACAGCCCGCGTTGGACGGCCGCCTGCTGATGGGCCACATGTCAAGATCTACGAGTAGTCCGGGAGTGATCCAATTCCCTGGCGGGAACCTCGAGTCGCCGCCGCTCGGGCAGGAAATCACGACTTCCGCACTGCGACACCATGCCGCAGCCGAGCTCGCCGAAGAGACGGGAATTGACGCAGCCCCTGACGACCTCGCCCTGTGGGTAGTGGCGCGTACTTCCAACGGAAACGTAGGGTTTTTCTTTCTCGCCCCGAGCTTGCCCGTTGAGTTCATCCTTCAACGTCACGCTTCTGTTGTTCTTGCCGAGCGATTGATGGTGCGCGAGCCTGAGTTCGCGGAAGTTGCCTTGGTTGCCGATGCCGCAGGCCTCGCTTTGCTCGACGGACGACCGGCAGACTATCTGTTACCGCTCTTGGACCGTTTTCGAGCGACGGGACAGTCTCTAGAGCTGGACTGACTTCAGTGAGGCGGTGGCAAGACTCCGCTGAAAAGACGAAGGATCAACAACGCACTTCGAACGCGAATACGAATACGAATACGACATTTGCAAGGCGGCACGCGACGTGTGTCAGATGGGAAGCTCTATGAAGATCAGCATGGTGTCATCCGCACCCTCGTCGACCGACTCGGTCACGACCTCGAGCCCTCCATCCTCATCGGCGGATGGGCGACCTTCGTGCGAGTCGGCGGGGAGATCAGCCTCGACATCGACCTGCCTTACGAATCCCAACTCGGCGGCAAACTACGCCTCAAGGTGGAGGTGCTCGCCGAATATCCTGACGAGCTGGGATGACGGGGACACTCAGTGTGGCTGGCATGTCCGCGCTCCAACGGAGAGTACATCGTCCGGTGCCGCTCGCGCGGTAGTGGGCAGGAAAGTGGCCGAAAAGCGGGTTTCGGGGTTCGAGATACCGGCCCGCGATTAATAGTCGCAGCGAGTCGCCGGCCTGGAAGAGAGTCGAAGACGCTGTCAGTGGGATCTGTAACTCAACCGGGTCGTTGCCCAGGGGCTCGGACTCACGGAATCCATGCTCCGGCTGGTGTGTCGCCGACAGCGCAGCATCCAGTTTTCGGAGCGAAAGGCGTAGCTGACCCGCCGCGAGGCGATCGCGACCGTAGCCATACGACCCTTCGAACGGAACGTACTCTGCGCCGCTCCACTTCTCGACACCGACGAACAGGCTCGCGTCGGTCGCGCCCGCTATCGATGCCCAGAGCCGCACGGCCATAGGGCCGGTGATCTCGGTGTCTTTAGTGAAGCCGATGGTGAAGCTCGCGGCGTTCCGCTTCAGATCGAAGCTCACCGAACCGTCGTGGCCTGGGGTATCACGCAACTGTCCCGCTTCGGAGAGATACAGGGAGCGCCACTGAGTACGAGCGAGAGGCCATTCCTGTTCGCTGCGCACCTGGGTGATCACGTCTCGGCGCTCGCGCACTTCAAGACGCACCGGCGGGATTGGTGCGCCTTTCGTGCCCTTGAGATGACGGTCGAGGAACTCCAGCTGCGCCGCAGCTGCCTCGGCGCTGTAGAACGTCGCCCATTTCGGACCGCGATGGATATAGACATGCTTGTCGCGGGAGCTGGCCCGATCAAATGCTCGCATCGAGCCCACGCTGTGCAGGTTGCCGTCAGAGAAGCTTGCACACACCAACATCGGCACCTCGATGCCGGCGAGATTGGGTGTAATCGCGTCCCACCAGTCGTCACGCAATGGATGCTTCGGGCGCTCCGCTCCGATGTCCTCCGACAGTCGAACTGCCAGTTTGGTACCGAACTGCCAGATCAGGCTGAACCCGTCTTCGACAATTCCACCCGGGGTCATCAGATCCCGGTAGGCATCGGTGAACCCTTCCCAGGGGCAGATCGCCTTCAGATGAGGAGGATGCAGCGCCGCGGCTTTGTACTGGGAGATCGCGAGGTACGACACTCCGAGCATGCCCACGTTGCCGTTTGACCAAGGCTGGGTGCCTGCCCACTCGATGATTTCGTAGATGTCTTGCGCTTCCTGGTCAGAGAGCAGAGCCCCGACACCCTCGGACTTTCCTGCGCCGCGCGTGTCGGCATTGAGCACGACATAGCCGTGCTGCGTCCACCACACCGGGTCGGGTGCTTCCCAGCCAGTCTCGCTCGAGAAGCGCAACGACTGGGTCTGGTTCATCAAGCGATACTGGGGGCTCGGAGACCAGCCCCACCACCTGCGTTTCGGGAGCACATCCTTGCCATAGGGATGCGCAGATAGGATCACCGGGAACGGGCCATCTCCCGGCGGCCGATAGACGTTCACCCGAAGCATGACACCATCAGGCATCGTGACGCTGATGTTCTCATCCTTAATCAGCTCGGCCGGTGCCCCATACACAGTGACCGCCGGCCGCAGGATGTTCCGCACCCGAGTGCACGCGTAAGCGGCCGCACCGGGGCGGCGCCAAGGATGATCAGGGTTGACAGGCATCTGCTCT
>JACMOZ010000511.1 GCA_014377785.1 Aeromicrobium sp. | reverse complement strand
CGTGAGTACCTGCGCATCATCTACGGCGCCGACTACACCGACGCCGCAACACTCGACCGTCTGAGGAAGCGCAACGTCGGGCAGAAACGATCGATGGCGCTGCGTGAGTACGCGCTCGGCCTCGAAGCGGTGCGTCGCGCAGTTGCGGGGGATCCCGTCTGGCGTATCCACCAGTGTGTCTTTGGGGTGCTGGCGATGGAGTCAGAGCCTGTCGATCCGCGCCTCTAGAACTGCCGTGCCCGGAACGTGGCCGTTTCGACGCTTGCGGAGCCGTGGGCACATTTTGGGCACACCCTGCTGTGAACTAGCGGGATTCGGACACATCATCGTGATCCGAATAATTTGCAATCGCAGCAAATTCTGGCATCGAGGGCTGCCTTGAATAGCCATTTTTCGAGTTCAAATCCCACCGCCACCGCACGATGAAGACCCCCGATTTGCACTGGAATCACAGTGGAGTCGGGGGTTATGTCTTTGTCTGAAAAGGCTACGTTGGACATACTTTGGGCACGTTATCTTGATGGTGTAACAAATTCCGGCGGCTGAAACGTGATCTGTAAGGGTCTCGCTCGAACCTCTTGAGGGACTCGATTCTGTCTCGGAGAGGCGACTTCTGACGTGCGTCAATCCACCCAGAATGACGCACCGGTATGACATGACGGTTGTCGTTACGATCATTCGAATGGGTTGGGTAGGCGGACGGCGGATTCGCCCGGCAACGCGCTGACGCGCTCGTACGAGCGGAGGCGCCTTGCTGGTCACCCGGTTGCGCTCACGATCGGTTGAGTCGACGCCATCCGCCCTGCCGGTTGTTCGCGACGATCTCGCCAAGTACGCCCATCGCAGCATCTCGGTTGATCTCATCGTGCTCGTAGATCTGAATTGCTCGCCCGGTCGCGTTGCCGTGCCCCTGGTTGATGATGCCGCTCGGATCGCTGACAGTCGGGTCGTAGAGGAAGAGGTTGACGTGGTCCTTCGTTGCAAGCAGGGCGCACACGTTGCCCTTGAGGACGAAATACGGCTGCACGGACCGCTTGATTGTTTCTTCGATGTCGGGATCAGTTGCCCAGATGATGTCGCGAAGCTCTTCGCAAATCGAGCGTTGCCAATCGGGCAGTTTCGCGAGGTAGGCGTCGACTCCAGGATGTGCTCGTCCCGTCATGTGCAGAGTTTGCCACTGTTCTCAGGCAGGGCTACCTCACGAGCTGAGGGACAGCGTCCGGGACCCGCACCAACTAGATCAATTCGCCGCTTGAGCATCGGCATTCTCATGTCGATGACAGCGCTGTAGGGCTACTCGGCGTACGGCGCGTAGTGCACTCGTCGACCTCGGCGAACCCATCCCGGTAACGGAAGGCATCCACGGAGCGTCGCGTATCCAGCCTCAGCGACGACCGAGCCGTCCCGGAGTGTCACCTCGACCCGGGATCGGCCAGGTGCGAACACTTCCGTGACCCGTCCATCAATGACTGATCGGACCACGTCCTCAAGGAAGTCCATCTGCTCAAGTTCGCGTTTCAACTCCCAACGCCCACCATGGTGACCGGCTTGGAGAATCAGCTCGGACCCGAGTTCGATCCAACCAACCGGCAGGGCCGAGTCGGTTCGTGGAATCACGTCGACCTGACGTGGTGTGTTCGGTTCCTCTTGGACTGAGACGGATGCGCGGGTCCCAAGCTCGCTCGTCAGGGCGTTGACCAGCGCCACCAATCGCGCACCGACCGGGTCGTTCTCCATGGGTAGAAGTCTGGCCTACGTTCTTGACCGTTGCTCGCAAGCGTCCCATCTGCCGGGATGAGCGCGGTGACAGACCTGCGTCTTACCGCCGCGACCCCGGCATAGAGACCTATCTAGTCGGCCGGCGGTTTGGGATCCACATCATCGTCTCGGGCTGGGTGGTTTTGTCGGGCCAGCTCCCTACGCAGCCCTGCTGGCCATGAGGCGAGGAACTCTGGGGTTTCGTCGGGAAAAGTGCCTGCATTCTCGACGAAAGAAACGGCGATCGCCTCCGAGATGTAGTTATCACCATGAGAGAGGGCGTAATCGACGAACTGCAATAGACGCCCGGCTTCGTCCTCACGGCCCTCATGGAACGCGGCGACCGCGAACCGAAGGAGGTCGGGCAGCAACAGGTGCGCGAGAAGTTCGCGATCGTCGATGTGATCATCGTCCACAACGCAGATCGCTTCAGGAACGTTTGATCGAAGCTCGTCGAGGAAGTTGTCTTGGGTGACGAGGTCGGGCTGACTCATGCGATCAGGCTAGTGCGGCCGGCGAAGCACGCACGTGTCTACCTACCATCGTTCCGCTCTCGCGAGGAGGACCTGCGTCCTTCCACCGCTAAGCACACGCACCGCTCTCGTCCTGGAAGCCGAATCAACTAGTCGCATCAGAACTTGGAGATCAGGCGTCGGCAAACCATCAGCCTCCCGATGCGACGACTGGGTCGACCCTCCTCAGCCGCAGGCCTTCTTCGCGTTGGCAGCGAACTGGGCCGGGCTGTAGCGCGTGAACTTCGAGCCGGAATTGTCCTCGGTCACGTAGACCGACCCTGGAACGAGTGAAACCAGCGTGGAAGTCTGGATGTTCAACTGGGTCGTCTCGTTGTCGTATCCCGCACTCGCTTCACCAGTGACGATGTAGCCCTTGCCCGATTCGAATGCTGTGGGAGTGCGGGGAGTCCAGCCTTCGCCGGGCTGGGCGAGATTGTGTGATATCAGTCCAGTGCGCGGTCGCGTCGACTTGTAATCCCGCACGACTGGGTTTTTCTCCGTCTCCTTGAGTCCTTGGCGATCCCGAGAGATGTTGATGGTGTCGACCTTGTCGCGACACACGAAGAGCTCGATCACGTAGTCACCTCGGCTCGTCACGGAGATCCCGGCGAGTCCAGCTGGGGGTCCAATATCGCCGACCGCGTTGCCGCACCCTGCCATTAAGACGGTTGCCGTGACGGACATGGCGGCCAACGCAGTCCTGGACATTCGCCGAGGCTATCAATCAGACGCCACCAAGGACGACGATCGGCGCACCCGCCAGCCCAAACTCCAACACCCAGTCCAGAGTTCTGGATCCTGCGTCTATTCGCCGCGATCGGGTGCACCAGAGCGCCTGACGTCAAGCACAGGTGCTTGGACCAAGCAAACCACTTCGGGCGGCCGCGGTCACCAAGCCCAGCCTTCTTCGGCTGTGCCGTAAGGGACGATTTCAGCGACAACCTCGCCACTGGCGACGACCTCGGCGATGGCATGAGCAGAGCCGCCGATTGTGAAGTTCCACTCCTCATCTGTGTCCCAACAGATGAACCAAGCTTGGTCGTCCGGCCATATGAGGTGGGGCGTGGCCGATTCCTCTGGGCGCAGTCCGAGTGACTTCTGATCGAGGACGTCGGCGAGGGGACCGGTCAGGAGCGCGTACTTGCGACTGGGGATCGCGAAACGCACGCCCCTTGGCTCCGAATGGCCCCAGCCCTCCCAGATCCCGACGTGGACCACGTTGGGCGTGCTGGTGTGTGGTCGCAAGGATTTGAGAACCGACGT
>JACMOZ010000510.1 GCA_014377785.1 Aeromicrobium sp. | reverse complement strand
TGGTGGGTGACCCTTTCTGGTTGTGCCTATTTCCCATTTGCCTTCCGGCACCTGCTGGTCAACGGCGTCAGGGGTGAATGGGCAAGGGTCCGTGGAATACCGGATACCGCGCAGCGGAGGAGGATATGCCGCGAAAGCCCTTGCACAGAGAGGAATGGCTCGTACTCTCACCTGCCGAAACGGCAACGAAGTTGCCTGATTCTCTGGGGGTCGGGTCGGCCGCAGGTCGACACGACCCTCGGGGGAAAGGGGTTCATCCGACGGTTAGTCGGGCGTGTCTCCCTGTTCCGGGTTCTGGCAGGATGATCGGGTGACGTCTCCTACCGCGGTCGTTCGTGTGCGGATTCTGCGGCGTCGTGGATTTGTGTTGGAGTGGGTCACGCTGGGGTGGAATATCGTCGGCGTGGTTGTGCTTGCCGTGCTGGCGGTATCGGCGTCGTCGACGGCATTGGCGGGGTTCGGGTTAGACAGCCTGATCGAGATCGGTGCGAGCACGGTGGTGCTCTGGGAGTTGTCCGGCGCCGGTGGGCTGCGGCAGCGGCGTGCGTTGCGGTTGATCGGTGCCGCGTTCATCGCTTTGGCGGCGTTTCTGCTGTTCCAGTCAGTGATCGCGTTGATCACGCAGCATCATCCGGATGGCAGTGTCGGCGGCATCATTTGGACGGCGGTCACCGCGGTGACGATGTTCACCCTGGCCGGGATGAAGACGCGCACCGGGCGATCCCTCGGTAATGCGGTCTTACAGGTCGAGGGGCGGGTGACGTTCATCGATGGGCTGTTGGCCGTCGCTGTGCTGGTGGGGGTTGGGTTGAACACGGTGTTGGGCTGGTGGTGGGCGGACCCGCTTGCCGGTCTGGTCATTGTCTATTACGCCATCCGCGAGGCGATCGAGATTTTCAGACCCGAACCCGGTCATGAGCTCCCAGCCTGAAATGGTCCGGGCCAGTCAGCACTGCCGGCTCGCGATCGTTCTTGCGTTGAACCTGGCGTTGATTGTCGGCTTGGTCACTGTCGGCGTCACCGCGGGGTGATCGCGGCGGCGGGGGACACATTGGCTGACTCGGTCGCGTTGGCCCTTGGGTGGATCGCGGTGACGGTGCGGGATCGGAATCCGGATCACCCGCGCGCGAATCGTCCGATCGCGATCGTGGCACTCGTGAACGCCACAATTCTGATCGCGGTCACGATCGGTGTCGCCATCGAAGCGATCCTGCGACTGTCGGAGGGATCCCCCGCGGTGCTGGGATTACCAATGGCGGTAGTGAGTCTGGTCACCCTCACGGTGATGGTTATCGGCGCGTTAGTCATTGGTCTGTCCGCGCATCGCGAAGACATTCACATGAAATCAGTGCTTCTGGACACGGTCGCTGACGCGGCGGCAGCGGCCGGAGTTCTCGTCGCGGGTGTCATCATCTGGGTCACCGGCGGACTCTATTGGCTTGATCCGGTCATTGCGTTGATCTTGTCCGCGGTGATCGGGTTTGTTGGGACCCGGTTAGCGGGGCAAGCGGTGGCTGCTCTCCGCGGAGCCACAATCGATTTCGATACCGACTAGCCGCACGATTTTCTTGCCAACATCCCCGAACATTTCGAACTCCGGGTCCGGCGCAGATGGGAGTTGAGCTCGCGCGGGCATTTGGCTGCGCTGCTGTTCGCGGAGTGCGAGGCTGCTCGCCTCGACCGCCCCCACACGCGGCGGAGCGGGCCGGGATCCGGTCGGTGGTCTCGAGGCGGTGGATATCGAAACCGTCCTTGGCCAACAACGGAGCGACATCGCGCAAGAGTCCACCGGTGATACGCATTCGCGGCCGACCTGGATCGTCACGGAATTGATCGGACGACCTCCGCGGCCCGGATCCTTGCCGAGTGGGAGAACGCAAACATCCGCGCGAAGCTGTCACCTCACAGAAAACTGGGACCGTCCGGGCCCGCCGCGGCGAGGCAGGGGCGGTGCAGGGACAGGGACAGGGCAGGGGCGGTGCGAATGCGGGGGACTCGCCCACTAACTTTTGCGGAGCTCAAATCCTGTCGCAGAAGCTCAGCACGAGACGGCTGCCGGCGGAGTTCTCCAGAGCTTCAATCCTGCACGCGGAATCCTCATGCCTCGTTGACCCGTAGATCCCGGGAAGGTTTTGCAGCTGCTACTGCTGGGCCGTGTTGTTTGGTTTTGTGGCTGCCGTATTCGCGCCAGGTGAGGAAGACGATGAAAATGTCGAAAGCGGTCAGGAGCAGCAGCCCGAGGGAGTAGGCCACGACCAGTTCGTAGCCTTGATACACAATAAATATGACGATGAAAGCGATGAGCCAGGGGTAGGCCCAGAGGTGGTCGCGGAGCACAGCCCACACGAGCACAATTTTCACCACTCCGTGCAGGAGCAGGTAGATCGCCCCGAACAGGGTGACGGAGAGGTTGAGGTTACCGGTCCAGTGAACCAGGCTGGTCGCGAAAAAGTCATGGGGGTCTTCGGACAGTTCGTGCTGGGTCAACGACCGGCCTATTGCTCCGATCTGAGCGGGTGTGACGACTAAAAGTAGGATGCCACCGACCAGTTCGAGGACCCCATCTAATCCTTTCAGGATCAGGCTGACGAAGAATGTCCGATCTAGCAGTGACCGTTTCGACTTAAGCGCACTCATCCTCATCGTCCTTTCCGTGACGAATGTTACACTTTTAATTGTGACTGACTCCATCCAGTGGGTATTAGTAATGATGCAACTCCCGTCTGAACCTTCTCGATACCGGGTTGCGGTGTGGCGGGAGCTACGGAAGGTTGGTGCAGTTCCGGTCTCGCAAGGGACGTGGGTGCTTCCCGCGGGGCCTGCTTACCAGTCCGCGTTGGATCGTGCGGCCGAATTGACCCGCACCGGGTCGGGCACGTTCGCGGTGATTGACGCGTCTCCCCGGGATGAGAGTTCCGCGAAATATATCCGGGATGCTTACGCGGCCGCCCGAATTGATGAGTGGGCTGAGTTTGTCGCCGATTGCGGAAAGTTCGACGCTGAAATCGCACGCGAGATAGCGAAAAGAAAATTTACGTTTGGGGAGTTAGAGGAGGAAGAGCAAAGCCTAGACCGGTTGCGCCGCTGGTTCCGAGATCTGAAAAAACGTGACGTTCTCGCCCTTCCGGAAGCGGCCGACGCTGAATCTCGTCTTCGACACTGCGAAAGTCTCCTGGATGGGTATGCAGAGCAGGTGTATGAGGTTATGCGCACCACTACTGCAACGATTGACACGTCGCCCGGTCCCGACGAGCTGCCGGTGAGCAGTTAGTGGCCTAGCCAAATCAGTCCAATTAATTTGTGGAGTCGTTTTTTTGTTTGGCCGGTCAACCAAGCCCGTTAGCCAAATTAGGTCAAAATAAACCACTTCGGTCTTCTAAAAATATAAACAAATAAACAGCTTTCTCGATGTAAACCGGTAGGTTGAGAAGATGAGTTCTCCCTCTTCACCCAGCCCGTTCCGCGCTGGTTTCGGGAAAGTTCCTCCGACGCTTGCCGGACGAAGCAAAATCATTCGCGCGTTCGCGGAGGCCATCGAGGTCGGGGCATGGGGATCGGAGCGGGCACTGCTCGTTCGCGGGTTACGTGGAGTGGGGAAGACGGTGTTGCTGGAGACGTTGCGGCGCCAAGCGGAAGACGCTGGGTGGGTAACGATCAGCGAGACGGCTTCCGACGGTTTTGTTGTCCGCATCATGAACAAATTGCGTGAGGCAATCACTCTTCGCCAGCCAAGCGGTGCCGTCAAAATTTCCTCCATTGGTATCGCACCGATAGGTCACATCGGGTTTGTTCACCCGGAGCCCTCCGATCCTCCGGCCACCCTTGAAGGGTTGGTTGAGAAACTTGCCGGCCTGGTCGAACCGACCGGCGGGATTCTGTTCACCCTGGATGAAGTCAGCGCCGCGACGATGAAAGAGTTTGGGGTCTTCGCCGGGTCGCTGCAACGATCAATCAGCCGCGACCATGAAATCGCGATGATTTGCGCCGGCTTACACACCGACATCGCCACCATCCTCCGTGACGGCACCTCTACCTTCCTCCGCCGTGCCCACAACGAAAACTTGGACTTCCTGAGCTGGGAAGACACCCTCGACGCCATTTCCACCCCCATTCACGCCCACGGTCGGACGATCTCCCCGGATGCCCTGGACTACGCCGCTCGAGCCACGCAGGGATACCCATTCCTCACCCAATACATCGGCGATAAAGCGTGGAAAGAAAACCAGAACGAGCAAAACATCTCCCTTGCCGATGTGAAAACCGCGGCCCGACTATCGAAACGACAGATGGGGGCAAACATTCACGAGCCGGCCTTGGGTCGGTTATCAATTCAGGAACGAACTTTGTTGGCCGCGATGGCCCAAGACGACGGCCCATCAGCCATCGCTGAACTTCGGCAACGACTCGGCTCAATAACCCCACAACACCTCAACAACATCCGTTCCAAACTTGTCGATGCCGGCATCGTCTATGCCCCGCAGCGCGGCAAGCTCGACTTTGCTCTCCCGTATCTTCGCGATTACCTCCGAGAACACACCGTCACCGACGCCATGAATGCCACCGGCGCCGACCTTGCAAAAGCACGCGCTGCGTTCCCCCCACCGCCAACCGACCTCTGAACTTCTTTGGCACGCAATCCGAATCCTCGGCGGAGGCAACCCCCTCACCATTGATGGCTCGAACGGTTAGAACCAGAATCAAACGGCGTAACGAAGAGCGCAATCACACACCGTGTGAGGGGCGCCCTTTCCGAATCATTCCACGGCTGAGTTTGTGCAACACGCTGTTGCACAATTACCGCAAGGGCACGCCACCGTCCCCCTGAAACACGCGGCCACGCCTCGGCCGCGCGAGATTAGTACACACCGCATCCGCCCAACACGCGTGATTCAGGGCTGTATTGCTCACCAAAATTCTGAAATCAGACCTGCGAATGAACCGGCGATCCACCCAGCAACTTCGCCGCGCGGCCGCATGCGCCCACCCGGCCCGAACACATCACACGGCAAAGAGTCCGTACGTTTTTCAGTTCCGCCCGCTGACCAACGCGGAGCCACTAGTGACTGCGAGACTCACTCACCGGATAACCCTCCGGTGGATCTCCCCGAGGAAGGTCTCATTTGTTCCTTGGGAAGGATTCCCGGAGACCGTCTGCGAGACGACCGACGCCCCCGCTGCCCATGCCTGCTCGTTCTGCTGACGGACGATCTCGTTCCCGATCGTCCAACACAGCTCGATCAGTTACGAATTGACGGTTCGTTGGGCTCGCAACTGCGCCGATCGAACCTGCTCTTTCAGACGTGTCAGCATCTCGCCGTAGGCGGGAGGAAGGTCAATTACGTCGCTACTCGTGCCAATTAGTCTCCCGCATGTCCGGGAACAGGCCCTCCGGCGGCGCCGTGTACGGGAGCGGCGCACCAGGGGTGTTCGTATCGGTCGACTTTGCGAACGGCCCATCCGTGCTCATCAGCACGCTCATGTGGTGGTCGGCGTGGTCGCGCCACCAGGTGCTGGATCCGGTGGCCGGGTCCAGGCGTAAATGTTCCCAGGCGCGCCAGAGGGCGTCGATGCGGGCGAGAGCTTCGGGGTAGTTCCACCAGTCCGCCGCCCACCGGAAGCTCGTATTCCCCGGACCGACCCGGCGGGTGTAGGTGTAGCGGAGGCGTTCGCGGACGAACTCGTCAGCGGAGCCATAAAACAACTGCGGAGCCGACGAGTCGGCCTCCTCTGGCTCGTCGTCGTCGGTGTCGCGGAGGTCATCAAATTCGCTCACCGTTCCACCTCCACCACGGACGCATCCCCCGGATGCGAACCAATTGGTGATTGGGCGGAGGGATCGTGGGCGGTGATCGATGCCCGCACCGCTGAGGCGTGCGGTCCGGTCATCCACGGCAACGTTTCGATCAGGGTGGCTGGGGTACCGGAGGCAAACACGATCGCCCGCCCGCGGGCAAGCGCACCCAGGTCGGCGACATCGAGGATTCGTTCCCGCTGTGTTTGGTGGGAGGTCGAGCGGCTGCCTCCGCCAACGTTTCGGGACACGGTGTGTTTGTCGTAGTCGCCAATCAGCTGCGACAGTTCACCCAAAAACTCCGGTTCCTTCACTCCGCCGCCATAGACGGCAATGTTTGCCGCCGACCAAAGTTTCCGCATCCCGTCGCGCCCCCACACTTCGACCCCTTGGGACCAGGACTGCAAAATGGTCATGAGGATGATGCCGCGGGAGCCGTAGTGGGAGTACAGATCCGGTAACCCGTGCCACCGGCACACGTTCGCCGCCTCATCCAACACTCCCAACAATGGTGTGCGGAGCCGCCCGCCCGGTTGGGTCGTGGCGTACTCTTCCGCAGCTTCCACGGTCGCGGCGGTGAGGGCGGTGACGAGGGGTCCGGCGGTGCCTT
>JACMOZ010000509.1 GCA_014377785.1 Aeromicrobium sp. | reverse complement strand
GACCTGGTAGCGAGGTGTGGGGATGATGATTCGTTGCCGGGTTACCGACCCTCGCGGCCAGGTCCAGACCGGCGTCGTGAACTTCTTCGAGGCGCTTCTTCAACGCGACATGCGGAGTTCGACCTCGCGCCGTTGATCGAGCTCGGAACTCTGGCCTTCGCCCTTGTCAGGCTCGGCGAGGAGTTCATGTACGCCGACGTGCAGGCATCTCGCGAGCCTGCCATCGTCCATGCCGACCGACTTCAGCAGGCACTGTGCGACGTGGCATGGGCCGACCGAGGCGCCCGGCACACACCGACTCCCTGAGCTCGGTCGCGACGGCCCGTGTTGCACGTGGTGCGGGCCCCAGAACATTGATACGGAACCTTGCGGTCCTTGAGCGTGCAGGTCAGTCTTGATGATGCAGGACTCACGGCTGCGGAGTGTCGGCGAAAGGGAGCCCGAAAGCATGAAGGCAATTGTTGTCGAACAGGACGTCAAAGGATCTGTGCTGGCAATGACGGATATCCCCGTCCCCGAACCCGGCCCGAGTCAGGTGAAGATCCGTGTCCGGACTGCTTCCGTCAACCGCGCAGATTTGGCCCAGCGCGCCCACTCTGACGGAGGTCCCGTCGTTGTCGGGCTCGACGCTGCGGGCGATGTCGTGGAGGTGGGGCGCGAGGTGATCGGCATTCGGGTCGGGGACCGGGTCATGGCGATAGCCAACGGTGGCCTCAGCGAGGAAGTCGTTGTCGACGCGGCGCTGGCAGTGCCGATCCCTGAGACATGGTCATACGCGGGGGCGCCGCTGCCATCCTCGGGCTTATGACAGAGCACAACGCGCTGAGGACCAACGGCGGACTGCAGCAGGGGGAATCGGTGCTTATCCACGCTGCCGCATCCTCGGTGGGGCTGCAGTGCGTGCAACTGGCCAAGTACTTTGGTGCGGGAACTATTATCGCTACCACTCGGACGGACAGGGCAACTGAGCTGCTCACATCAGTGGGAGCGGACCATGTGGTGGTCATAGGCGAGGCCGGTTTTGCCGACCGGGTTCTCGCCCTGTAGCTGCCTGACAAGGATCCCGGCGGTGGCTTAGACACCACGATGGCGCCTGAGGTCGTGCCTAACTCACCGACCACCGCGGCGGCGTCCCGATTTAGTGCGTTTCGCCGAGAGTCGTCGCGGAGTCTGCGCTGCAACAGTCGTCGCCGCAGCCGCAGGCTTCCTGTTCGGTTGTTCCGCTTGTGATGGGTGCGCAGCATCCTTCACCTCGCCACGCCTCGATACCTTCGCGAAGCGCGACGGCGGCAATGAGCAATCCGACTATTGGATCGGCCCACGACCACCCGAGGGTCGCGTTCAGCAGGAGCCCGATCAGCAGGACGCCGGAGAGGTAGGTGCACAGGAGCGTCTGCGTCCCATCGGCCATGACAGCGTTGGATCCGAGCGCTCGTCCCGTACGGCGCTGCGCATAGGAGATGAACGGCATGACCCCGAGGGAGATCGCCGCCAGCACGATGCCGACCGTCGAGGATTCGGGCGTGCCGCCGAAGAACAGCGAACGAACAGATTCAAAACCGATGTAGGCGGCGAGGCCGAAAAAGGAGAATGCCAGCATCCGCAGCGCCTGGCGCTCGCGCGATTCGGGGATCTTGTGCGAGAACTGCCACAGGATGATCAGACCACTGGTGACCTCCACGCCCGAGTCGAGACCGAAACCGACGAGGGCAATCGAACCGGCGGCCAGGCCAGCCGAAATGGCGATGATCGCCTCGATGAGGTTGTATGCCACCGAGAACCCGGCCAGCATCTTGGCTCGCCGCCCCAGCCGAAGTCGCTCTGACTCCTCATCAAAAGAGTTCGATGACATCGCCACATGTCGATAATAGTTGATGCGCGATGACTCGGCGGATCACGCGTCTCTTCGGTTCGACCGCTCAAACGTTGCGACGATACTGGCCGCCGACTTCGAAGAACGTGTCGGTGATCTGTTGCAGCGAGCACACCCGGGCGGCGTCCATCAGGACCGCGAAGACATTTTCGTGGTTCACCGCGGCGGCCCTCAGCGTTTCCAGGGCAGCGGCGGCCTCTTCGCGATGCGCGTCCTGGAACTCGTGGACCCGCTTGAGCTGCGACTCCTTCTCTTCGTTTGTCGCGCGGGCGAGTTCAACAGTCTGCGGAGTGTCGTCAGCGTTCTCGGGTTTGCGGAACGTGTTGACGCCCACAATCGGCAGCGAGCCGTCGTGTTTACGGTGTTCATAAAGCATCGATTCGTCCTGGATGCGGCCGCGCTGGTAACCGGTTTCCATGGCTCCGAGCACGCCGCCGCGTTCGTTGATGCGGTCGAATTCGGCGAGGACGCGATTTTCGACCAAGTCCGTGAGCTCATCGATGATGTACGAGCCCTGGAGCTGGTTCTCGTTCACCGAGAGTCCCCACTCGCGGTTGATGATGAGCTGGATCGCGAGGGCACGGCGCACCGATTCCGGGCTCGGCGTCGTGACGGCTTCGTCGTAGGCATTCGTATGAAGGCTGTTGGCGTTGTCGTTGATCGCGATGAGGGCTTGCAACGTCGTACGGATGTCGTTGAAGTCCATCTCCTGGGCGTGCAGCGAGCGGCCAGAGGTCTGGACGTGATACTTCAGCTTTTGCGAACGCTCGTTGGCGCCATACTTGTCGCGCATCGTGATGGCCCAGATGCGCCGGGCGACGCGGCCGAGGACCGAATACTCCGGATCCATGCCGTTGGAGAAGAAGAACGACAGGTTCGGCGCGAAATCGTTGATGTCCATGCCGCGGGCGAGGTAGGCCACGACGTAGGTGAAGCCGTTGGACAGGGTGAAGGCGAGCTGGCTGATGGGGTTCGCCCCGGCCTCGGCGATGTGATAGCCCGAGATGGAGACCGAATAGAAGTTGCGGACCTCCTGCTCGATGAACCATTCCTGGATGTCGGCCATCATCCTTAAGGAGAATTCGGTGGAGAACAGGCACGTGTTTTGTCCCTGATCCTCCTTGAGGATGTCCGCCTGGACCGTGCCACGCACCGTTTGAAGGGCTTCGGAACGCAGAAGCGCGGCTTCCAAAGCGTCGGGTTCCCGGTCGTTCGCGGCGCGGAATTTCTCGATCTGTTGGTCAATGACGGTGTTGAGAAAAAACGCCAACACCGTCGGCGCGGGACCGTTGATCGTCATCGACACCGAGGTTGCCGGTGACACGAGGTCGAAGCCGTCGTAAAGCGCCTTCATGTCGTCGAGAGTCGCGACCGACACGCCGGAGGTGCCGACCTTGCCATAGACATCGGGGCGCGGATCGGGATCGCGTCCATACAACGTGACCGAGTCAAAAGCAGTCGAAAGTCGGGTGGCTTCACTGTCGGCCGAGAGAAGTTTGAAGCGACGGTTGGTGCGGAACGGGTCGCCTTCGCCGGCGAACATACGCGCCGGATCCTCGCCTTCGCGTTTGAACGGGAACACTCCCGCCGTGAACGGGAAAATGCCGGGCAGGTTTTCGCGGCGCCAGAACGTCACGAGTTCGCCGTGATCGGTCGTACGGGGAAGCGCCACCCGTGAGATCTTGTTGCCCGACAGCGATTCGCTCGTCAATCGGGTATGAATCTCTTTGCCGCGACTCGTGGTGACCTGCTCATCGCCGGAATAGGACTCGATCACCGCGGGCCAGGCCTCAATCTGATCGGCAACGACCGGTGGAAGGGACCGCTTGGCGGCGGAGAGAAGAGTGGACACGTCGGTTTGGTCGAGGCCGGCGTTCACGAGTTCGGTCGAGACTGCTTCGAGGCGCTGCGTCCGGCGAGCCTTGTCCGCGAGGTCGACCGTCTCGGCGTGATAAGCGCGGATCGTCTCGGTGATCTCGGCGAGATAACGCGTGCGCTCGGGCGGGACGACGTGTGCGATGCCGCTGGAATGTCTCGTTGTGACATGAGGCAGGTTGCCCTCCTCGACCGTCAACCCCTTTTCCTGCAGGAGCCCCTTCAGGTGCTGGAAAAGTGCCGTGACGCCGTCATCGTTGAACGTGGCGGCAGAGGTTCCGAACACAGGCATGTCTTCGGGCTTGGAGCCGAAGGCCTCACGGTTGCGGACGAGTTGGCGGCCGACATCGCGCATGGCGTCTTTGGCGCCACGGCGTTCGAACTTGTTGATTGCCACAACGTCGGCGAAGTCGAGCATGTCGATCTTCTCCAACTGGGAGGCGGCGCCGAATTCGGGCGTCATCACATACATCGAGACGTCCACGAGCGGCACGATCGCGGCGTCGCCCTGGCCGATGCCGGGAGTTTCGACGATGACGAGGTCATAACCGGCGGCCTTGCAGGTCTCGATGATCAGCGGAAGGCTCTCGGGGAGTTCATGATTGCCGCGAGTTGCCAGCGAACGGAAGAAAATTCGGTCGCCGTCGAGCGAATTCATCCGGATGCGGTCGCCGAGCAGCGCGCCGCCACCACGGCGACGGGTCGGGTCGACGGCAATGACCGCTATGCGCAGTTTGTCCTGCTGGTCGGTGCGGAATCGCCGTACGAGTTCATCGGTCAGTGACGATTTGCCGGAGCCGCCGGTCCCGGTGATACCGAGGACCGGGGCGTTCGATGCTTTCGCGGCGACCTTGATTTGGTCAACAGTTTCGGCAGACAACTGTTTGCGCTCGGCGCCGGTGATGGCGCGGGCCATACCGGAGCGCTCACCCGATAGTACGGACTCGGCGGTCGCCTGCCCGGTTTCCCAGAGGTCGAAGTCACAGTCCTTGACGACGGAGTTGATCATGCCGACGAGGCCGAGTCGCTGGCCATCTTCGGGCGAGAAAATGGTGACTCCGGACGTGCGGAGCCGCTCGATCTCTTCTGCAACGATGACGCCACCGCCACCGCCGACAACACGGATGTGGCCGGCACCGCGCTCGCGCAGGGATTCGACGAGGTATTCGAAGTATTCGACATGGCCGCCCTGATAGGAACTGACAGCGATGCCCTGCACGTCTTCCTCGATCGCCGCGTCGACAACTTCGCTGACCGAACGGTTGTGGCCGAGGTGCACGACTTCGGCACCCTGAGACTGAAAGATGCGGCGCATGATGTTGATCGAGGCGTCGTGGCCGTCGAAGAGGCTCGAAGCCGTCACCAATCGAACCGGGTTGACGGGCTTGTGGAGTGAAGTCATAGACAAATACTAGGATGTCCTAGTATTGTTCCTCGCATTGTGTGACGGGGTTCACACGGTCGTGCAGGCACCAGATGGTCGTCGTTGTGAAGATCCGCGGGGGCTCAGTCTTCGAGCGTGGCGGCGCCGAGGGACTCCTCGGGCACGGCGGGCCGAATCACTGAGGGGTGCGAAAGCCACGGATGTTCGCTCGTGCCTCGAATTTCAACCGCAGATCGTGAACTGTCGTACGCAGTCGTTTTCGCTGTGCTCTGAAGCGCACCTGATACCAGACCGACACGACCATAATGCCGAGACCGGCGATGGCCCCGGTCGACACGACTGCGGCCCTGGCCCCGAACTCCTCGCCGATCCAGCCTGTCAGCGGGGCTCCGAACGGCACGCTGCCGATGAAGACCATGAGATAGAGCGCGGCCACGCGTCCCCGCATGACTGGGGCCGAGGTCAACTGGATCATCGCATTTGCCGTCGTGGCCATCGTTAGGATGCACAACCCGACCAGCGGAAGGATGGCCGCGTAGGTCACAAACGTTGGCATCAAGCCGGAAGTGATCTGCAGGGCGGAGAAGCAGAGTCCAGCGAGCACGATGAACCGCAGTCGCGGCGCCGGCCGGCGGGCCGCGAGCAAGGAGCCCGCGAGTGACCCCACCGCCAGGATCGAGCCGAGCACGCCGTACTCACTCGCGCCCTTGCCGAACTCCTCGGTGGCCATCAACGCGCTCGTGATCTGGAAGTTCATGCCGAAGCCGCCAAGGAAGAACACGCACCAAAGGATCAGGACGAGGTCCGGCCGGGAGCGCACGTAGCGGATCCCTTCCCGGATCGCTCCGTGCCGAGCGGCGAGAAGGGGTGTTGGACGCAGCCTGGCAGTGTCGATCAGCTGAAGTGCGATGTAGGCGGCGGCGTAGCTCACGGCGTTGATCAGAATGACCCAGCCCGTGCCGACCACCCCGGCACCGAATGCGGCGATGAGTAAGCCGGCCACACCTGGTCCGATCAGGCGGCCCGAGTTGAAGGACGCCGAGTTGAGCGCGACCGCATTGCCGAGATCGTCCCGTCCGACCATCTCGGCGACGAAGGCCTGGCGGGCGGGTGCTTCGAGTGCCCGTCCGATGCCGAAGATGAAGGCGATCAAGTAGATGTGCCATGTCTGCACGACACCGGTGACGGCGAGGACACCCAGCACGGCGGCCGGCACCGCCATCATCACCTGCATGATCCGCAGCACTGTCCGTTTCGGGAAACGGTCGGCGATCACGCCACCGGCGGGCGAAAGAAGCAGCGTCGGCAGCAGCTGCAAAGCGACAGTGACCCCAAGCGCTGTGCCGCTGTCGGTGAGCACCAGCACGAGCCACGCCTGCGCTGTGTTCTGCATCCAGGTGCCGATGTTGGAGATCAGTGACCCGATCACGTAGACGCGATAATTGCGGATACGCAGGGAGCTGAACGTGGGGCTCACGAAGTCGCAAGCTTTTCGAGAATGGCGGCGGCTGATCGCAGCACCTTGCGGTCATCGGTGCTGAGTTCTGCGATGCGCCGGGCAAGCCATTGATCGCGGCGAGCGCGTTCGGTGGCGAGCACGTCTTCACCCTTGGCTGAAATCGTCACGATGACCTGCCGGCCGTCATCGGGATGCTGGCCGCGAGTCACCAGTCCTGCCTCATCGAGGCAATTGATGGTGCGGGTCATCGAAGGCGGTTGTACGTGCTCGTGCGCGGCGATCGCGCTCGGCGTCAAGGGGCCCTTGGTGCGCAGCGCTCCGAGGACCGACATTTGATTCGCGGTCAACTCGGACTGCCGTTCCTGGCGTAGTCGTCGTGAAAGGCGCACAACCGACTGTGCGAGATTCTGTGAGTCGGTTGGCATTTCCTTAGCATACCTAATTACTTTAGGTAATCAATAGCGAGCAAGGCCACCAGCGGGTATTTGGCGGCCGAGAGACTCGTCCGATATGGCCAGTATCGCCGGCAAAATCCACTCTTTTTCGGACTGTCAGACTCCTCGAATAGGGTGGAACTATGTTCGAGAATGTGGCCGCTGAGGACCTGCTTCAGGTCGTGCGCGCGCATGTTTTCGACCACCATGACGATTGGATGGGCCCTGAGCACATCGACGCGATCAAGGCCATGGATCAGGTGGTGCGGGCGGCACAGGCCGAACAGGCCAGGCACATCGCCGAGCTGGATGCGTTGCGTTCGAGTCAGATCAAGCTCGGACGCGGCGACCATTCGCTGTCGGTCATCGGCGAACTCGGCATGGCCCGCAACATCTCACCGTCGGCGGCAGGCACACAGTATGGTTTTGCGGTCGGGCTGGCTCGCATGCCCATGGTCG
>JACMOZ010000508.1 GCA_014377785.1 Aeromicrobium sp. | reverse complement strand
GCGCTTGGAGCCGAGGCCCTTGCGCATCTTCCGGAACAGTTTTGTTCCGTCGATGAGCTGCACTTTGCCGATACGGTCGGCGCTCTTGTGGGTGGACAGAACCCAGATGTAGGTGGCGATGCCGGTGTTGTAGAACATGTCGGTCGGCAGGGCGATGATCGCTTCGAGCAGGTCGCGGTCGAGGACCCACTTGCGGATGTTTGATTCGCCGGAGCCGGCGCCGCCGGTGAACAGTGGGCTGCCGTTGAGCACGATCGCGGCACGTCCGCCGCCGTCTTCCTTGGTGCGCATCTTCGAGATCAGGTGCATCAGGAACAGCATCGACCCATCCGAGACGCGAGGAAGCCCCGCCCCGAACCGCCCGGCGTACCCGCGCTGGGTGTGTTCCTCGGTGACGTCCTTCTGCTGCTTTTTCCAATCGACCCCGAACGGCGGGTTGGACAGGCCGTAGCTGAAGGTGGCGCCGGGGTGGCCGTCGTTGGTGAGGGTGTCGCCGAAGTAGATGGCATCCACCGACTGGCCCTTCACGGTCATGTCGGCTTTGCAGATCGCGTACGACTGAGGGTTGATTTCCTGCCCGGCGAGGGTGAGGGTCGCGGTCGGGTTCGCACTGCGGATGTGGTCTTCGGCGACCGAGAGCATCCCGCCGGTGCCGGCAGTCGGGTCATAGACGGAGCGGACCACGTTAGCTTTGGCGAGGGTGTCGGATTCGGGGGCGAGCAGGATGTCGACCATTAGCTCGATCACATCGCGCGGGGTGAAGTGCTCACCAGCGGTTTCGTTGGAGGCTTCCGCGAACTTACGGATCAGCTCCTCAAAGATGTGCCCCATCTCCTCGTTCGGCACCGCCTCCGGCGACAGATCGACCGCGGCGAACTTCTGGGTTACCAGGAACAGCAGGCCGTGCTCGTCGAGCTCGGCGATGCGCTCGGAGATCTTGTACTTGTCGAAGATGTCCTTCACGTTCTCCGAGAACCCGGTGACGTAATCCAGCAGGTTCGCGGCAAGGTTTTCCGAGTCACCCAGCGCGGTCTTCAGGTCGAACTTCGACTCGTTCCAGAACGAGTACCCGTGCCCGGCCTTGGTGCGCAGTAGCGACGCACGCACCGGGATGCCATCCGTTTCGGCCTGCTCGACGACAGCGAACACGGCTTGCTTCGTCGGGGCAAGGACCGCGTCCAAACGACGGAGCACGGTGAACGGCAGGATGATGTCCCCGTACTGGTGGGCCTTGAAACTGCCGCGAAGCAGATCAGCGATCAACCAGATGAACGTGGCGTGATTGTTACTCAAAACGTTTTGACCCCTCGTTGGCGCGTGTAGGGGGAAGTTTATTGGCGCAGGGCAACATTGGTAGCGTCGGCGGGGTACGCGGCGCATCACGCTCACTAGGAAGAGACGTTTTTCGAAATGGCATGGCATGCATCAAAGCCGGCCGGGATTTTCGAGTGGACGGGACATCTCGGTGGGAGCCAGGCGGCCACCGCCCGAGTTCGAGAGTGCCTCTTGTTGCCCGGCAACCTTGCCCTCACACCGACGGGTCCCTACCCGGCACGTGACGAGGCGGACGAGATCGCCGTGCTCAGCGTTGTGTTCGAGCTCTACGGTGGCAATGTCGAGCTGACGGCCGATATACCCGACCTCACTTTCGATGCTCCAGATGACGCCGTTTTTTAGGACGTTGCTGAACCGACCAGTTGCGTCTCACTGCCATGGAAGTTGAGACACTGCGAATTTGAGCGGATAGCGTCTCGCTGCGCGTGAGAAAGCAGCTGTTGATACATACATCAAAAGAACCATCGCAGAGGTAGACGCGACACGCTGATCGAATGGCGGACAAAAGCGGCATCGAGCAGACTCACGAACACTATGCGTTCGGCTACCGCCGGGTTTCGAGTCTGAAGCAGTCGTACGAACGGCAGACCAAGGCTCTGCGCGATTCCGGAATTGCAGTTGACCGGATCTACGAAGACAAAATCAGTGGCAAATCCAAGAACCGTCCTGGACTTGATGCGCTACTGAAAGTAGCCCGCCGCGGCGACACCATCACCCTCTTCTCCTTCGACCGTCTCGGTCGCACGGTTATTCGAAACGATGTAGGCGGGCGTTTGTTGTGCTCACAGTACTCAGCCTCACGCTGATTCCCTTCACGATTCTGCTCATAGGGAATGCGGTATTTCTATCGACGTCTACTTCCAAGCCTGCGATCACAACGTTTGACATTGTTGCCCGGGCGGCCCAGGTCGTTTTCTTCGCTGCTGCACTGGAAGTTCAATCGAGGCGACGCGTCTTTTTGGGTACAAGCGCAACGAATTTCTATATTTTTCTGTTTGTAGCCCCTGTGTATTGGCTGAGCGGTTTGGTGTTATCCCATCTGTGAAAATGATGTTTAGGTGGCGACGTCCCCGGGAGTGTTGTGATTTAGATGCCGGGCTCGTATCGTCCTGAACGTTTTAGCCAGTCATCAAAATCGCGCATGTCAACTTTTGGCGCTTTCGAACGACTTGCATCTCTCCACCGACGGACTGTTTCGATGACTGCGTTTACGTATTCTTCGGCGTAGGACGTCCAGCGGTAATCGAATGGCGCCAGTTCGTACTCATGCATTCGCGGATCGAGGTCTGCCATTGCAACACTTCCCATCGCTTCGCCGACGGAGGCGCGAACGCTGCGCTTCAAGTGTCGGAGACTCGATGGCATGATGTGGCGGGCATCGTCAAGCGCTTCGTAGGCAGCTTCTGTGGCGACGGCCCAAGCCCTGTTAGATCGCATTTCTTCGGCATTGCGGAGGAGCCGTCGGAGCTCGAGCAATGGGGGCAGCGTGCGCTCTGCGATGTCCTGCCGTCGTTTGTCTTCCTCCGCAAAAACTCGCTGTTGATAT
>JACMOZ010000507.1 GCA_014377785.1 Aeromicrobium sp. | reverse complement strand
GGTATGACCCCCCCCGGCCCAGCCGCGCCCCCGGCGGCCCCCCCCCGCCGCGACGGCTTCGCCCACAAGTCCGGCGAAGCGGTCGTCGAGTTGCTGCGTCTTGGCATCACGGCCCGTCAGATCATGACCAAGGAAGCCTTCGAAAATGCGATCGCAGTCGTCATGGCACTGGGCGGATCGACCAACGCCGTCCTTCACCTGTTGGCGATCGCCAACGAGGCCGAGGTCGACCTGACGCTCGACGACTTCAATCGCATCGGCGACAAGGTGCCTCACCTCGGTGACCTCAAGCCGTTCGGCCGCTACGTCATGAACGACGTCGACAAGGTCGGCGGCATCCCGATCATCATGAAAACGCTTCTCAATGCCGGCCTCATGCACGGCGACTGCCTTACAGTCACCGGCAAGACGATGGCCGAAAATCTGGCCCACATCGACGTCGAGGTCGACGGAGACATCATCCGCAAGATCGACAATCCGATCCATAAAACCGGTGGGCTGACGATCCTTCGCGGATCACTCGCCCCCGAGGGTGCGGTTGTCAAAAGCGCCGGTTTCGACTCGGACGTGTTCACCGGCGCAGCACGCGTCTTTGACGGCGAAAGGGCGGCCATGGACGCCCTCGAGGACGGAACCATCGTCGCCGGCGACGTCGTGGTCATCCGCTACGAAGGCCCCAAGGGTGGACCGGGTATGCGTGAAATGCTTGCCATTACCGGCGCGATCAAGGGTGCGGGACTCGGCAAGGATGTACTCCTGTTGACTGATGGCCGTTTCTCCGGCGGCACGACCGGGCTCTGCGTCGGACACGTCGCGCCCGAAGCGGTCGACGGCGGACCGATCGCGTTTGTCAAGGACGGTGACGTGATCACTCTAGACATGGCCAACCGCCTGCTCGAGGTCGAAATCGACGACGACGAACTCGCTGCCCGCAAGGTCGGCTGGGCTCCACCGGAGCCGAAATACACCAGGGGAGTCCTCGCCAAATATGCCAAATTGGTGCACTCGGCTGCCGAAGGCGCTGTCTGCGGCTAGCGGCTCCCGTCGACCGTCCGACCACGGTTGGTGTGGGGACGAACAGGTCGACATCCACGAACCATTCGACATACGCTTCGCCGTCGATCAAGTCCGCAACTAACTGGCGGGATTGTCGGCGGGTATTCTCTGAGAGCCCCTTCAGTGAGACCCTGCCGTACGTATGGAGAGATCGATTTCAGACACGTCACCCCTACCGATAGATCCCGAATCCCTTGCTATCGCCCTCCAAGTGCTGGCCGCGGCCGAACGTCTCGACGAAGACGATGCCGACTATGTGGCGCTGCGTCGGGCCTGCGGGACGTTCTACAAAAACGTCAAGAAGCACCGCCGTCTCGATAAGCGTGCCAGGATCGCCGCGGAAGACAAGATGGTCGTTAACTCGACGGCTACCGGGTCGAGTCAACGAATCGATGACGAGACTGCCGGCATCCAGCTGACCTCCAACGTGCCCGGAGCCGTCGCTGGGGAGTTGCAAGTGGCCCGCTCCTGTTATATCTGCAAACAGAAATACACCCTCGTCGATGCGTTTTATCACCAACTCTGCCCCGATTGTTCGGCATTCAACCGGTCCAAGCGCGATGCAACGACCGACCTGACCGGTCGCCGGGCCCTCCTCACGGGCGGGCGCGCCAAGATCGGCATGTACATCGCCCTTCGGTTGTTGCGCGACGGCGCCCATACGACCATCACGACGCGATTCCCGCATGACGCGGTACGCCGATTCACGTCGATGCCCGACAGCGCCGACTGGCTGCATCGACTTCGTATCGTGGGCATCGACCTGCGCGATCCGGCCCAGGTCATCTCGCTGGCCGATGCGGTCGCGGCACAGGGGCCGCTCGACATCCTCATCAACAACGCCGCCCAGACCGTACGACGCTCACCCGGCGCTTATGCACCGCTCGCCGCAGCCGAGTCGGCCGCGCTCCCCGAGGGACCGTTGCCGGATCTGCTCACGTTCGGCCACACGAGTGACGCCCACCCGGCAGCCCTCGTCGGTTCGGTCCAGTCACATCCGGTGCTTGCCCACGACGCAGCAAAGGCGGACGAACTCACAGCCTTCGCGCTGACCGCGGGCTCAGCCGACCTCGAACGTATCGACGCAGGGGGGCTTGTGCCCGACGTCCACGACGTCAACAGCTGGACCCAGCACGTGCATGAAGTCGACGCACTCGAACTCCTCGAGGTCCAGTTGTGCAATATGACGGCGCCGTTCATCTTGGTCAGCCGGTTGCGCCCGTCGATGGCGGCCTCGGCGGCGCGGCGCAAATACGTCGTCAACGTCTCGGCGATGGAGGGGCAATTCTCGCGCCGTTACAAAGGTCCGGGACATCCGCATACCAACATGGCGAAGGCTGCGCTCAACATGATGACGAGGACGAGCGCTGAAGAAATGCTGAAAACGGACGGCATCCTCATGACGGCGGTCGACACCGGCTGGATCACCGATGAACGGCCGCATCCCACAAAGATGCGCCTGGCCGAAGAGGGATTTCGGGCACCGCTCGACCTCGTCGACGGCGCGGCACGGGTTTATGACCCGATTGTCCGAGGCGAAAACGGCGAGGACGTCTTCGGCTGTTTTCTCAAGGACTACGCGCCTTCGCCGTGGTGACGGCACCCGCAATGCCTCTACTATTTGGCCTCCACTATCTGGGATACCCATCTCATATTGTGGGAACTCCGGGGAGTAGGGTTGCAAAGGTCAGGCGGAAGAGGGGAACCTAGTCCCATGCGATTTGATCTTCTCGTAGTACGCAATTGACGCGTTGGCCCAGCCCGGCTTCCGCGTCTCCCTCGATTGCCTGATGGCCGAGGGCTTTTTTTATGGGATGAGTTGGATCAAAGCCTCACGGCAGCACCACCCGCCGACACAACCGAAGCAATAATCATGAAGGACAGAGCGATGACCGAACAGCTCACCGGGGCTCAAAGCCTCGTTCGTGCGCTGGAGCACGCAGGCGTGGATACCATTTTCGGTATCCCCGGCGGCGCCATCCTGCCCGTCTACGACCCGCTCTTCGACTCCGAAAAAATCCGTCACATCCTTGTCCGACACGAGCAAGGCGCGGGTCATGCGGCTCAGGGCTATGCCATGGTCACCGGCAAGGTCGGCGTCTGCATGGCCACCTCCGGGCCGGGTGCGACCAACCTGGTCACTGCCATTGCCGATGCCCACATGGATTCGGTCCCGATCGTCGCGATCACCGGTCAGGTCCCCAGCCACTCGATCGGTTCGGATGCCTTCCAGGAAGCCGACATCCGCGGCATCACGATGCCAATCACCAAACACAGCTACCTCGTCACCGATCCCGCTGAGATCCCGCGGGTCATCGCCGAGGCCTTCCACATCTCGCTCACGGGTCGTCCCGGCCCGGTCCTGGTCGACATTGCCAAGGACGCGCTGCAGAAGTTGACGACGTTCACCTGGCCGACCGAACTCGCGTTGCCCGGTTATCGTCCTACGACGCGTCCCCATGGTAAGCAAGTGCGTGAGGCGGCTCGATTGATCGCCGAAGCCAAGCGGCCTGTCCTCTATGTCGGGGGCGGCGTCATCAAGTCCGGTGCGGCGGCTGGGCTCAAGGTACTGGCCGAAATGACCGGGATTCCGGTGGTCACGACACTCATGGCGCGTGGCGCTTTTCCCGACTCGCACGAACTTCACCTCGGTATGCCCGGCATGCACGGCTCCGTCGCCGCGGTTGGCGCGCTGCAGAAGTCCGATCTTCTCGTGACTCTCGGTGCACGCTTCGACGATCGGGTGACTGGTGTGTTGACGTCGTTCGCACCCGGCGCCAAGATCATCCACGCCGACATAGACCCTGCCGAAATCTCCAAGAACCGCACGGCCGATGTGCCGATCGTCGGCGATTGCCGCGAAGTCATCGCCGACCTCATTCTCATGCTGCAAAAGCAGGTCGACGACGACGGAGTCAGGGTCGACTGCACCGCGTGGCGCCAGCAAATGCTGGCCGTCAAGGCGACATATCCCGTCGGTTTCGACAGGCCCGAAAAGGGGTTGGCGCCGCAGCGTGTCATCCAGCGACTAAGCGAACTCGTCGGACCCGAAGCGACCTATGTCGCCGGCGTCGGCCAGCACCAGATGTGGTCGGCGCATTTCATCGACTTCGAGCGCCCGAAGCAGTGGCTCAACTCCGGTGGGGCCGGCACTATGGGTTATGCGGTTCCGGCCGCCATGGGGGCCCAGGTGGGTCTGCCCGGAACCACCGTGTGGGCCATCGACGGCGACGGCTGCTTCCAGATGACCAATCAGGAACTCGCCACCTGCGCCATCGAAGGCATCCCGATCAAGGTCGCGATCATCAACAACTCTTCGCTCGGTATGGTGCGGCAGTGGCAGACGCTTTTCTATGATGGCCGATATTCCAACACCGACCTCAATACCGGCAGCGAGGAGATCGGGGCCAAGCGCATACCCGATTTCGTCAAGCTCGCCGAAGCCTATGGCTGCATCGGGCTGCGTTGTGAATCCGAAGACGATCTCGATGCGACGATCCAGAAGGCGATGAGCATCAACGATCGTCCGGTGGTGATCGACTTCGTGGTCGAACGCGACGCGATGGTGTGGCCGATGGTCGCCTCGGGCACGAGCAACGACGACATCAAGATCGCGCGCGACATGGCGCCCAAGTGGGAAGAGGACGACCTGTGAGCCACCACACTCTTAGCGTTTTGGTAGAAAATACGCCGGGTGTCCTGGCCCGTGTTTCCGGCTTGTTCATGCGCCGTGGATTCAACATCGACTCCCTCGCCGTCGGTCCGACCGAGATCCCCGAGATCTCGCGGATGACCATCGTCGTCAACGTCGACGAATTGCCACTCGAGCAGGTGACCAAGCAACTCAACAAACTCGTCAACGTGCTCAAGATCGTTGAGCTCGAATCCGATTCGGCCGTTGAGCGTGAACTCATGCTCATCAAGGTCAAGACTGATCAGCAGACCCGGGGCCAGGTCCTTGAGACTGTGCAGTTGTTCCGGGCCAAGGTTGTTGACGTTGCCACGGATGCAGTCACGATCGAGGCGACCGGCGATGCCGCAAAACTCAATGCCATGCTCAATGTCCTCGAGCCGTTCGGTATCCGCGAGATCGCCCAGTCGGGGCGCGTGGCCATCGGCCGCGGCTCCCGTTCCATCACCGACCGAACCCTGCGCTCCGTTCCCGGCGCGCAGGTTGTCTGATTCTTTCCACATCCACATCCAGAGGAGAAATACCCGTGGCTGAGCTGTTTTATGACGACGACGCAGATCTGAGCATCATCCAGGGACGGCACGTTGCCGTTCTCGGATACGGAAGTCAGGGTCATGCTCATGCATTGTCCTTGCGCGATTCGGGTGTTGACGTGCGCGTCGGCCTGCTCGAAGGCTCAAAGAGCCGCGCCAAGGCTGAGGCCGAGGGACTTCGTGTCCTGTCACCCGCCGAAGCTGTCGAAGAGGCAGACGTCATTGTCGTCCTCGCACCGGACCCGGCGCAGCGCAAGCTTTATGCCGAGTCCATCGAGCCCAACCTCGTTGCGGGTGATGCCCTGGTCTTCGGCCACGGTTTCAACATCCGTTTCGGCTACATCAAGCCGCCCGAGGGCATCGACGTGATCATGGTCGCACCCAAGGGTCCCGGTCACCTCGTGCGCCGCGAATTCGTCGATGGACGCGGTGTCCCCGATGTTGTCGCCGTCGAACAGGATGCGACCGGCAACGCCTGGCCCCTCGTGCTTTCCTATGCCAAGGCCATCGGCGGCACCCGCGCCGGCACCATCAAGACGACGTTCACCGAAGAGACCGAGACGGACCTCTTCGGCGAGCAGGCCGTCCTTTGTGGCGGTGTTTCGCAACTGATTCAGTATGGTTTCGAGACTCTGACCGAGGCCGGCTACCAGCCCGAGGTTGCCTATTTTGAGGTCCTGCATGAGCTCAAACTTATTGTCGACCTGATCTGGGAAGGCGGCATTGCCAAGCAGCGTTGGTCGATCTCCGACACAGCCGAATACGGGGACTACGTCTCCGGCCCGCGTGTCATCGACCCGAGTGTCAAGGAGAACATGAAAGCCGTTCTCGCCGACATCCAGAATGGTGCTTTCGCCAAGCGCTTCATCGAAGACCAGGACGCCGGTGGACCCGAGTTCCTCGAACTCCGTGCCAAGGGTGCAGCGCACCCGATCGAGGCAGTTGGCAAGGAGCTCCGTGGAATGATGTCTTGGGTCAAGAGCGAAGACTCCGACTACGTCGAAGGCGACGCTGGCCGCTGATCGACCAACGTCACGACCCCGACATCCTCAGGGTGTCGGGGTCGGGTCATGTGGCGGGTGCGGCCCGGTGGCCGCGAAGACCAGAGTGAGGGCCAACGAGGACAACGAGAGCAGCCCAGCGATCATCCGCAGCGCGCGGCGCGAGGTGGTCAGCATGTCTTCTTCTTCTTGACGATTTCGGTCTCCATTTCCGCGGTGACAGTCCAACCATCCGGAGTGTGCTCAGCTGTGGCGC
>JACMOZ010000506.1 GCA_014377785.1 Aeromicrobium sp. | reverse complement strand
TCGGGGCGCCGCCGTTCAAGATCAAGTCGATGCGCAGTCAGCTGCGTGACTGGGATCAAGCTGGACTGGCAAGAGCGCTGACCGCCGTGGCGCGGGCCGATGTTGAAGTCAAGGGCGGCGGGGCCGATCCGGCCTACGCACTCGAACGTATGGTGCTGCAGGTCGCTGCCGCTCGCGGTCACCACTGACTCCAAGATTTGGCCGCCGAAGCACCTCGAATCAAGAGTTTGAGCCGATTTTACGGGCAAAATCGGCCACATCTTGGAGACGGGTTGGAGGCAGGTAAGGACCGGGGGACAAAAAAAGACGCCCCGAGGGGCGCCCTTCTCGGTGAGACTGTTGCTTGGAGCGAAGCGGCCTCTTTGTGCCTAGAGCGAAGCGGCCTTTTTGGCGATGGCCGATTTGCGGTTCGCGGCCTGATTCTTGTGGATGACCCGTTTGGACGCGGCCTTGTCAAGCTTCTTGGTGGCTTCTGCCGCCAGTGCCTTGGCATCATCGGTTTTGCCGGCGGCAATCGCTTCATTGAAGCGACGAACCGACGTCTTCAGCGCGGAGCGCACGGACTTGTTGCGCTCTTTGGCAAGGTCGTTCTGCCGGTTGCGCTTGATTTGCGACTTGATATTTGCCACGAGGCAAGCCTGTTCTTTCGAAAGTATGTGGATGGTGAACACATGCCAAAGCACGCGACCGCTCACATTACCAGTCGGAGGGCCGCAGCCTCAAATCGATGAATGGGCATGCCTCGTGGGAGAATGAACCCACCATGAGCAAGAGCCCCAGCGCAGCACCCCAGCCCGGGGCAACGGATCCCGCCATCATCCGCAACTTCTGCATCATCGCGCACATCGACCACGGCAAGTCGACCCTCGCCGACCGGATGCTGCAGGTCACCGGCGTTGTCGACGGTCGCAACATGCGGGCCCAGTACCTCGACCGGATGGACATCGAGCGCGAGCGCGGCATCACCATCAAGAGCCAGGCCGTGCGGATGCCGTTCACCAAGTCCAGCGGTGAAGACACCGGGACGACATTTATCCTCAACATGATCGACACCCCCGGCCACGTCGACTTCACGTATGAAGTCAGCCGCAGCCTCGAAGCGTGTGAGGGAGCCGTCCTGCTCGTCGACGCGGCGCAAGGCATTGAGGCACAAACCCTCGCCAACCTTTACCTGGCGATCGACGCCGACCTCGACATCATTCCCGTGCTCAACAAGATCGACCTGCCCGGCGCTCAGCCGGACAAGTATGCGGCCGAGATTGCCCACATCATTGGCGGCGACCCTGACAAAGTCCTGCGCGTGTCGGCCAAGACCGGCCAGGGAGTCGAGGAACTGCTCAACAAGATCGTCGAAGAGATCCCGGCACCTCAGGGCGATCCCGATGCCCCGCCGCGCGCCCTCATCTTTGACTCCGTCTATGACACCTACCGCGGCGTCGTTACCTACGTACGGGTCAAGGACGGCAAACTCTCGCACCGCGACAAAATCAAGATGATGTCGACCGGTGCGGTCCACGAAATGCTCGAAGTCGGCGTCATCTCACCCGATCCGGTCAAGTCGAGCGACTTGGGCGTCGGCGAGGTCGGCTACCTCATCACGGGGGTGAAGGAAGTCCGCCAGTCACGTGTTGGCGACACTGTCACGTCGGCCATCCACGGCGCGACGGAAGCCCTCGGCGGCTACCGGCACCCCAATCCGATGGTCTTCGCCGGCCTCTATCCCATGGACGGCGACGACTTCGGCACGCTCCGCGACGCCCTGGAAAAGCTCCAACTCAACGACGCCGCCCTGACGTATGAACCCGAGTCCTCCGGTGCTCTCGGTTTCGGCTTTCGCATCGGTTTCCTTGGCCTTTTGCACCTCGAGATCGTGCGTGAGCGTCTCGAGCGCGAATTCAACCTCGACCTGATCTCGACCGCCCCCAACGTGGTCTACCGGGTCGAAATGGAGGACAAGAGCGAGCACGTCGTCACCAATCCGAGCGAATATCCAAGTGGCAAGATCGCCAAGGTCTTCGAACCCATGGTGCGGGCAACGGTGCTCAGCCCGTCCGAATACATCGGCCCGATCATGGAGTTGTGTCAGGCGCGCCGCGGCGTCCTCATCGCCATGGACTACCTCTCCGAGGACCGCGTCGAGATCCGTTACACGCTGCCCATGGGTGAGATCATGTTCGACTTCTTCGACGCGTTGAAGAGCCGCACCAAGGGTTATGCCTCGCTCGACTACGAACCGACCGGTGAGCAGCCCGCCGATCTGGTCAAGGTCGACGTGATGCTCCAGGGCGAAGTCGTCGACGCGTTCAGCGCCATCGTGCACCGCGACAACTCCTATGCCTACGGCGTCTCGCTGGCCTCCAAACTCAAAGAACTCATCCCGCGTCAACAGTTTGAAGTGCCCATCCAGGCCGCGATCGGCGCCCGCGTCATCGCCCGCGAAAACATTCGCGCGATCCGCAAGGATGTCCTCGCCAAGTGCTACGGCGGCGACATATCGCGCAAGCGCAAACTGCTCGAAAAGCAAAAAGAAGGCAAGAAGCGGATGAAAATGGTCGGCAGGGTCGAAGTCCCGCAAGAAGCCTTCATCGCCGCTTTATCGACCGGCGACCCCGACAAGAAATAGCCGCGAGGCCTCAGGCGCGCATCGCGAGTGGAATGTCTGCATCAGGTCGCAGCGACCCGTTCCGTTCCCCCGCATGAGGCGAGCAAGGCGCAAAACATCGCGACGGCGACAGTGTGTCTCGCGATCATCGGTCCGGCCTTTCAACTGTCGGTCTACCTGAGTATGGCGCCATCGAGGCATTCGTCTCGTGGCTTTAGCCTTGGCAATGCGAGCGGTCGTCAATCGTTCGCCATTTTGAGGAGCTGCGCAATGGTGTCAGGCGTGGCCAGGATTGAATCGGTCAACGTTGGCCACGTTGTCGATGTGCCGTGGGGTTCGCTCAAGAAGAGCGCAATCGACAAACGCCCCGCGCAAGGTCACGTCAAGGTCCATACGCTTGGACTTGGTGGTGACGAAATCGCCGACCTCAAACGCCACGGCGGTGCCGACAAGGCGGTCTATGCCTTTGCCGGCGAGGAACGTGACCACTGGGCGACCGAACTCGGTCGTGACCTCCTTCCCGGCCAATTCGGTGAGAACCTCAGCACCCGGGGAATCGACGTCGATGACGCGCGCATCGGCGACCGTTGGCGGATAGGCACGGTAGTGCTCGAAGTGGCCGACGTTCGAATCCCGTGCTCGGTTTTCCAGGGATTTCTCGGCGAAAAGCAGTGGATCAAGCGATTCAGCGAGCGTGGCCGCGTCGGCGCCTACCTGCGCGTCATCGAGGAGGGCGAAGTCGCCGCGGGCGATGATCTCGAAGTCCTCGAAACACGCGATCATGATCTGAGTGTCGCCTACACGTTCCGGGCGGTCACGACTCAACGCGATTTACTCCCTTCCCTCGCACAGGAAGCTCGTTGCGGCGCGGCCATCAAACGCGAACTAAAAAAGTCGCGCGTTTGTGACCCCGCCGGGCATAGGCTGGTCTAAGGTAATCGGCACCACGCTTGCCACCAGACCGACGAGGGACTTATGACGCATACACCGACAGCCGAAGAGATCGCTGTTGTTGAAAACCGGGCCCAAAGCCTGGCCCACATGTTCTTCGACCGGGTCAAAAGCTCGCCCGATCGAGAGGCCTACAGCTTCCCCGACGATAACGAGAAGTGGCAGTCACTGACCTGGGCGCAGACCGGCGTCCGCGTGACCGACCTGGCGGCGGGCCTCATTTCACTGGGCATCGAGCCAGAAGAGCGAGTGGCGATCGCGTCGAGCACGCGCGTCGAGTGGATTCTTGCCGACCTCGCGATCATCGCGGCCGGTGCCGCGACGACGACGGTCTACCCTTCGACCATTCCGGGCGATGTCGCCTACATTCTGGCCGACTCCGACAGCCGAATCGTCTTTGCCGAGGACGATGAACAGGTCGCCAAGCTGCGCGAAAAGCACTCCGAATTGCCTTCGGTCATCAAGGTGATCGTCATGGACGGCACGACGGACGGCGATTGGGTCATCAGCTTCGATGAACTCGAAAAACTCGGCAAGGCCTACCTCACCGACCATCCCGCTGTTGTTGAGGACAGGGTGGCCGCAATTACGCCGCAGAGCCTGGCAACGCTGATCTACACCTCGGGCACGACGGGCCGCCCCAAGGGTGTCCGGCTCCTGCATGACGGCTGGACGTTTGAAGGCGCATCGGTGGCCGCCGGTGGCTACCTGACCCAGGACGATCTGCAGTTCCTCTGGTTGCCGATGGCGCACTCCTTCGGCAAAGTGCTGCTCACCACGCAGTTGCAGATCGGTTTCCCGACCGCGATCGACGGTCGCGTTCCCAAGATCATCGACAACCTCGCGATCATCAGGCCGACGTTCATGGGTGCGGCTCCCCGAATCTTCGAAAAGGCTTACGGGCGCATCGTGGGCATGACCGAGGCCGACGGCGGCGCCAAGCTCAAGATTTTCCAGTGGGCCGAGAAGGTCGGACTTGAGTATTCGCGCGCCGTCCGTTCAGGCGCATCGGTTTCACCGATACTCAAGGCGAAATTCGCGGTTGCCGACAAACTCGTGTTCTCCAAGGTGCGTGAGCGCTTCGGCGGTCGGGTGCGGTTCTTCATTTCCGGTGCCGCGGCGCTCTCGCCCGACATCGCCGAGTGGTTCCATGCCGCCGGCGTGCTGATCCTCGAAGGTTATGGACTCACCGAGACGTCAGCGGGAGCCTTCGTGAACCACCCGACCGATTTCAAACTCGGCTCGGTCGGTTTGCCGTTCCCGACGAGTGAAGTCAAAATCGCGCCGGACGGCGAAGTCCTGATCAAGGGCCCGCACGTCATGCAGGGTTATCACAACCTCGAGAGCGAAAGCGCGTCGTCCAAGACGGCGGACGGCTGGCTGCATACCGGCGACGAGGGCCGGCTCGACTCCGACGGCTTCCTGTTCATCACCGGCCGCAAGAAGGAACTCTTCAAGACCTCGGGCGGCAAGTATGTAGCCCCGCCGCACATCGAAGGCACGTTCAAGGGCATCAGTGCGATCACGAGCCAGATTCTGGTGCACGGCAATGAACGCAATTTTTGTTCGGCGCTGATCACCCTCGATCCGGACGTCGTTGCCGAATGGGCGGCGAACAACGGCATGGCGGGCAAGTCCTACGCAGAGGTCGTCGCGTCGCCGGAGATTCACGCGCTCATCCAGGCGCAGATCGATGAACTCAACTCCAAGATCAACAAGTGGGAGTCGATCAAAAAGTTTGCGATCCTCGACCACGACTTGTCGATCGAATCAGGCGAGATCACCCCGAGCATGAAGGTGAAGCGCAACGTCGTTGAGAAAAACAACAAGGAACTCCTTGACGGTTTCTACGCCTAAGGCTTTCCTCACCGAAGGGTCGCTCGCCGCAATCGGCCAGCGACCCTTCGGTGTGTACGTCCATGTGCCGTTTTGCTCCGTGCGGTGCGGTTATTGCGACTTCAACACCTATACGGCCGACGAACTCGGCGAAGGTGCGACTAGAGCGTCCTATGCCGACACAGCGATCGCCGAGATCCATCAGGCGGCTAGCCTGCTCGTTGGCGCACCGCCCATCGAGACTGTGTTCTTCGGCGGCGGAACCCCCACGCAATTGCCCCCCGGCGACCTGGTGCGGATCGTGGCGGCACTGAAGGATTCATTCGGGTTCCTACCGGGCATCGAAATCACGACCGAAGCCAATCCGGACAGCGTCACGCCCGAATCGCTCGCGACGCTGCGCGAAGGCGGCATCAACCGGATCTCCTTCGGCGTCCAGTCCGCCGTCCCCCATGTTCTGGCCACACTCGACCGGACGCACCGACCCGAGGGCGTTCCCGAAGCGCTCCGTTGGGCCCGCGCAGCCGGCTTCGACCAACTCAGCGTCGACCTCATCTATGGCACGCCGGGGGAGTCCATGGACGATTGGCGTCGAAGTATCGATCACGCGATTTCACTTGCGCCCGACCACATAAGCGCCTATGCCCTCATCGTCGAACAAGGCACGGCGCTGGCCCGACGCGTCTCCCGTGGCGAGATTGCCGTGCCCAATGACGACGAGATGGCCGACAAATATATCCTCGCCGACGGACTTTTCGAGGCGGCGGGTTTCCGTTGGTACGAACTTTCCAACTGGGCTCGCGATGAGTCTTCGCGTTGTCATCACAATGAGCTGTATTGGGAAGGCGCCAATTGGTGGGGAGTCGGGCCGGGCGCCCATTCTCATCTGGCCGGCACGCGGTGGTGGAACGTCAAACACCCGGCCGCCTACGCCAACCGGCTCAATGCGGGCGAGTCGCCGGTCCAGGATTTCGAGACTCTTGATGAGCCGACCAGACTCACCGAGCGGGTCTTGCTGGAGAGTCGGCTTCGCAGCGGACTCGATCCCGTCCTCCTTGGCGCCGAGGCCCGCAGTGAGATCGACGGACTGGTTGCCGACGGCTTGATCAGCGTGCGCGTCGAGGGGCAGGGAGATCGCCTCGTCCTCACGCTCAAGGGCCGCCTGCTCGCCGATGCCGTGGTGCGCAAACTCACTGTGTGAGCCCCAAAACGCTGCGATTCAGATCGAAAATCGAGTGGCACGCTTTTTGGGTTACCTCAAGCACACAAGCAATTGACAATTCACGCCAGTCACTCAAGTAGCACCAGTAACAGGATCGGGCTTACCCATGCTTTCCTGGCACTCAATTTGGCGAACGACCATTGTCGCCACCTCCCTTGCAGCCATCGCGTCCATCGGCCTGCGGGCGCCGGAAAACTCGAGCGCACCGGCCGACGTCGGCGACGCCCAGTTCGAAGCCGGAGTCAACCTGATCACCGTGGCTTTGCCTGGCGGCGCGGTCATACGGTGCGCAGCCTGGTGGCTTCGCGCTATTACGACCTCTGTGACACGACGTCCTGTCAGGTGTACCGCGGTGTTGACGCAGAAACCGCAACGACCGACGCAGCGGTGCAGGCCACGGCGGGAAAGATCCTCAACTACAACGGTTCCCCTGCGTTCACGCAGTTCTCGTCGTCCTCGGGCGGCTATTCGGCTCTCGGCAACCAGCCCTATTTGAAGGCGAAAGTTGACGCGTACGACGACTGGGCGGGCAACTCGGTGCATGACTGGACGAAGTCCGTCTCGGCCGCG
>JACMOZ010000505.1 GCA_014377785.1 Aeromicrobium sp. | reverse complement strand
CGTGAGGTCGCGTTCGATCCCGAGGCGACGGTAGTCGACGGCGACATCGGCTTCGCGATGGGCGATGGGGACGACTGCCTGCTCGTGAAACGAGACGTCGACGGCGTGCAGGTGTTGCACGTGCCCAAGGTTCTGCTTCAGCCCGGAGAGCTCGGGTGCGCAGCCGGCACTGCGCTCCAGCCGGGCGACCAGCTACGGTCCCCCCACTGACCCAGAATCTGGACGCTCGGCAATCGGCCCGATTGGCCGCGGATCCGTCGCGCAGGGGGTTCCCCTTTGAAACATCGAGCCGGCCAACTTCTGGCTCAGCAATCTGTCGCAACCTGCGTCGCCCAAGGTTGCCACCGCGACTGCAGAGGCTACGCGGCCTGCATCGTTTGCCTGCCGAGATCGCCGACGAACTTCGATCGACCATAGCCGATGATGAGATAACCAAAGGGCGAGAGCAGCCACAGTAAGAAGAAGCTGAACGCCCCGCCTTTGCCGAACGCACGACCACAGCCGAATGCCACGACGATGCCGACGATGAGGTTCACGATGGGGATGGAATACAGGATTGTCAGTGCCCCATGATGTCCAGCGATCTTGACCAGGACGTATGTATTCAAGATCGGAATCAGCGCGCTCCATCCGGCGATGCCTGTCTTTGCAAACACTGGCCAGAGTGCTATGACCGTGATCACGTAAGACCAAACGCTGATGAGGAGGGAAGCGGTTGTGTAGCCGCTGAGAACCTGGTCACTTATCAGTTCGCCGACTGCCTGCAAATCGAACATTGAAGTCCCCCCGATTCTGACCGATTTCCACGCCACTCTAGCTACGTCGAAAGTGCCCGTTTACGGTTCGGCTTACGGGCACCACTCCTGAACGGGGCGCGAGACATTCGCGTGATGGCTCGGGAAGTAGTGTGGAAGGCATGCTGCTTACGTTGCCGATCCTTATATCTACGACAACGCCCACGTCCGCTGAAGCCGAGGGCGTGTCACTTCGATACTACGAGGACATTGTGGGCCACTACCACGGGCGCCCCGCGTCTCGGCAGGAGATTTTGGCCGCTCAGGCAGGGTACCCCAGTGATGACCTCATCGCTCCGACCGGGTTCCTCCTGCTCGCCCGCCAGGGGCACACCGTGCTCGGCTGCGCAGGATTGAGGGTTCGCCCCGGCGCGATCGGTGAGGTGACCCGAGTCTTCGTCGAGCCGACTGCCCGTGGTCAGGGCGTGGGGCGGCTTCTCATGGAAAGTCTGGAACGCGAATCCCGCGCATTGGGGCTCACCGCGTTGCGGTTAGACACGCGAACAGACCTCCGCGAGGCGCGAAGTCTCTATGCGTCGCTTGGCTTCATCGAGGGCGAAGCGCACAACGAAGACCCGTACGCAAACCACTGGTTCCGTAAAGAACTGCGGTGAACCCATGACAGGCGCGGAAAACAGGCCGGGTCCAGACCTCGTCCCGGAGCTTCTGGTCACATCTCTGGAGAAGAGTTTAGATTTCTGGTGCCGTCTCTGCGGATTTGAGGTTTTGTACGATCGCCCAGAAGACGGGTTTGCCTATATCAGCAGCGGCGCGGCGCACATCATGCTCGAGCAACGGGGCGCGGGACGAAACTGGATACCGGCGGCGTTGGAGCACCCATTCGGTCGCGCCATCAATTTCCAGATCACTGTCGCATCGATCCACCCGCTCGAAAGTGCTCTCCGTGTCGCCAGCTGGCCGCTCTTCATGGAACCGGAGACGAAATGGTACCGGACAGGAAGTACCGAGGCTGGTGTCGCTCAGTTTCTCGTGCAGGACCCGGATGGATACCTGATCCGATTCCAAGCGTCGATCGGCCGGAGGTCTGTCGCGTAGGTGGTTACCCATGCCGTCGCATCAGGGATTGAATTCAGAACACGTTCGGCATACAGTGAATCTATGGCGACAACACTCAACCTCGCGGGGCAACGCATCGTGCAATCCTCAGAGCTGTCCCGCAACTCAGCAGCAGTGTTCGCTGCCGCAGAGGAAGCGCCCGTCGAAGTCTCTCGACGTGATGGCGAATCCCTGATCCTCACCACCAAGCGGGAGGCAGCTGCCCACGAGCGGGTCCTCGAGATCGCCGCGCAGCTAATCGCCGTGTCGCTGGACGACAAGGGCACGTTGGAGGACCGCCTCGCGCGCCCCTTCCCATGGATCAAACTTCTCAGCGTTCAGGATCAACGCACGTGCGCACGGGACATCATCGACACTGCCCGCGGGGCCTTCGTCGTCAATCAGCCCGGGCGAATACTCACCGAGATCAAGGCCTGGCAGAACACTGCGGAAGCGGTCGCTGCCGGCTGGGGCCAGGATGAATTAGAGTGGCTGCGCGAACCGGTGACGGTCACGAAGCCCCGCCTCTAGTGCCCCCAAAGAAGGGTCCCGTTTCCCGGCCACTCAAATCATCAGAATTCGTGATCGAGCACGCCACGAGTCAAGCCGCCGCCGGATGGCGCGATATCGTCGCAACACAGAAGAGCTCCGCTGCGGATGCCTGGGACCGGCTCACGAAGGCACCCAACCAATCGGACCCCAAGTGCCACCAGCTCAAAGGTCAACTGGCAACTGTTGTTCGCGATGGCATCGCCCACGATCAATGGCAATACGAACTCTCCGGTGGGGCACGCATCTGGTTCTACATTGATGGCAAAACAGTAAAGATCGTCAACGTGTTCACGAAGCACCCCAACCAAACGAAGTAGGTGCAGGCGTTCACGACCGTCACTTTATCGGCTTTCCATCACCCGTCCCGTAGAGGGTTCCCACGTGACACAGCAGCGGGAACTTCAACACGTGGTCGGATCGGCCTCAGATCTGGCGCGTTGAGCGTCCGGCTTACGGGATGCTGTCTCTGCTTCACGCGGGGGTGGTCAGGAGCCGCTCGAGGTTGGGTGTTGGATGCCCGGTGTGGCGGACCGCCTCTTGTAGGTCTCGGGCGAGTACGTTCATCTCCTCGGGGGCGGCTCGACTGTGTGCGCCGAACCACAGCTCACCTCTGGGCCCGCTGAATACCCTCCGCCAGTAGGCGATGACAAGAACCGTCGGCAGGCGGTAGAGGGCGCGGAGGTTCGCAGGGATCTCATCGTTTCCCGCAGCGTGCAGCGCGGTGAATGCCTCTCGGGTGGCAAGCACCATCAGCCGCATCATGGCTGGCTCGGTGGCCAGTCTGGGCGCGTCGATGCCGACGCGGTACAGAGCGAACGCGATGGGCACCACGAACGCGGTGTGCCCCAGTAGCCAGGCGTGGATGTCAGCGCTGATCAAGGTAGGAAAGCCGGCCTCGTCGAGTACATGTTGCAGGCGTCGGATCCTCAAGGTTGTGTTGCCGTCCGGCTCGCCGAGCATCGTTTTCTGCTGTCTGATCTTCACGTATCTTATTGTCGGGCCGTCCCGGATACCCCCGGCCGCAGGGAAGCCGAAGAGGGCCCGACCGCCCAGGGCGGTAGATAGCTCGGCAGTGACGTTGCCGGTGTTGCCGAAGAACAGCACGTCCGAGCCGTCCGTCATGGCGGTCAGGACTGCCAGCGTGCTCGCGAGTTGTTCAGATCTCACGGGTACAAGTACCAGGTCGAAAAGGTCATCCGGGGCGGGCTCGCTGACCGATGCCACCAGTTGCACTGTGCGGATCCCGGACTCGGCATCTTCCAAGACCAGCCCGTGGGACTGCAGGTCCGCAAGACGTGAATCGCGCGCGAGCAGAACGACGTCGTGCCCCGCTTCGAGCAGCTTGCCCGCGTACACACTGCCGATAACACCTGCCCCGAGCACGAGAATCCGCACCAGCCCACACCTCCCCGTAGCGCCACAGTCGCCTATATCCAAAGTGAACCACATCGACGCACAACACCACAGACCCGCAAGGAGGGACCCCGAGACCGACGGACGCTCCGACCGGCCAACCGTCAAAGTTATTGCGCTTGGCAGGAATTCCCGTGAATGCCCGTACCGCAAGACGTTCGGCTTGCGGGCGCTGCACACAGATGGTCCAACACGTGTCGCGCTCCGGAAAGGGACCGTGTTTCCTCACACTAGGGACCCGCTGGACGTGCGGCCCGAGGCGAGGTGTGGTTGGTTACGCTCGGGGGATGAGAGATTCGGCCCGGCCTGAACACGAGATCGAAATCCCTCAGTCCTTTCGAGAGATGCCACGTTGGTGGAGCGACGGGACGGAATGGCTTGATTCGCTCCCTGGCCGCATTGCAGACAATTGCGCTGATTAGCGTCTGCGGCCGGATGGCAGCGCGCTCCATGGCTCGAATGCGATCGCTCTGCCGGTGACTCGTGACGGGGTCCTATTCCTCTTGCGACTGACTCCGCCTCATTCCAGTTTCCAGCTCGAGATCGACGCGCTCCGCTTCTGGGACGGACGCGGAACAGTCCTGCTGTTCGAGAACGATTCCGATGCTGGTGCAATGCTTCTGGAACGACTTGAGACCACGGAAACTCTCGCAAGCGCCCCCTTGATAGACGCGGTGCCCGTGATCGCACGCCTCATGCGGAGACTGGCCGTTCCCGCCAACGATTCCGACGTGCCATCCACCGCAGATGTGGTTGAAGCTCGCGCCGGGATGCTCGGGGCTGACTGGGAACGGCTCGTCAAACCCTTCGACCGAACGATCCTTGCCCAGACGCTCAAAATCGCCCAGGATCTGAGAGCCACCCCTCGCAATGACGCTGTGAACGGGGACCTCCACTTCGACCAGATCCTCGCCGGAAGACGAGAGCCGTGGCTGGCCGTGGACCCCGTACTTCTTCGGGGCGACATCGAATACGACCTCGCCCAGATTCTGTGGACTCGGCTGGACGAGATGAACGATGATGATGAAATCCTGTTCCACTTCGAAACCGTCGTCCGTGAGGCACAACTCGACCGCGAACGGGCAGGGAAATGGGCGTTGTACCGCAGCGTGGACTATTGGCTGTGAGTCCTGGACAATGGCCTCACTACCGATCCCGAGCGCTGTCGACGATTGGTGGCGATCTTTGCGCACCACCAGCCCAGTAGCGCGAGGGATGCTGCCGCCCGCTGATCCTTCCTTTTATCGGAATCGGCTTTGCCGTGATTGCCAGGGGAAGAAACGCTCTCGCGAAACTCCGGTCGAACCGTCGTTCCTGAACCGTGTTGCTTCAGTGCTTGGTTCCTCCACGTCCGAGGCTCCCTGCGGGGCGGCCCTAGTCATAATGGGGCCGCTGTTCTGAGACCGGATGGCCTGGCGGCTGAATCTGTGTCCGCCAGGTTCCGCGTACGGGCAACGGTGCCGCCATCTTGCGGCAACAGAACACCGCCACACTTTGACAAAAGCCACAGGGAATGATCTAATCGGCCGCTGAAAGAAGGCCGATCACGCGGGGACGAGCGGGTCATAGCGCTGAACGACCGAGCAATGGCGAGGCATCGCGACCCGCTACGACAAACTCGCCGTCACCTACTGTGCCGGCGCCGTTCTCCACGCCT
>JACMOZ010000504.1 GCA_014377785.1 Aeromicrobium sp. | reverse complement strand
TAAGCTTCACGACCCTTCACGATAGCGACGCAAGCGCGCGTCCGAGGGCGACAGAACTCAGCATCACGTCCGAGCCCGGAAGCATCGACAAAACGGGCACCGTCATCCCCACCACTGGCTTCGTCGTCCTGCGGGTCAATGACGAAGTGAGAAATCGTCATTGGCTTGCCGGAGCCACAGTCGTGGCTTCCGACTGGAACGGCGCACGGTCATATGCGGAGGCGACTCTGTCTGATTCCCTTATCGGAGTCGACCCTCAGGTCGACACGATCAGTCACAATCATCCGAAAGCGATCTCGTCGACGTTGCTGAGTCGACAGCGTCCGTATGGACGGTTTGGCGGTCGCTGACCGACGAACATTTGCAGTGGTGGCCCGACATGCAATTCGACGCCGTTCCGGGTGCGCCTCTCCATGAAACCTGGGCCGAAGATGGTGTCGAGTACCACGCAACAGGACACGTCGTGGAGGTGCAGGATGGCGCGGTGTTCACATTCGAGTGGAGTGAGCCAAGTTGGCCTTCGCCGCTCCTTGTCAGGTTCGAACTACGGCAAATCGGGTGTGGCACCCAGATATCCGTTTGGGAGTGCGGGTTCGACAGAATCCCACGCAGTCACGCTTTGTTCGCAGCTCATCGTGAAGGCTGGAAGTACCACCTCGCTCGACTCTGCAGCTTTGCGGAACGGTAAAGGATTCGGTGACCAGACAGGGGTCCCCGGTGACTCATCGTCGGCCGGTCGGCGGTTGGATCGTGTGCCCCCAGATCTGACGGGTTTGTCGCGCGCTTTCCGGTGCGCTCTAGAGTAGATCCAGCGGTGTGCCTACCGCGCAGAGGAGGCCCCCATGGGCGAGTACCCCCAATTGCTCGATACAGTTCTCGACTGCACCAACGCACGTGAACTCGCGGAGTTCTATCGGCAGTTGCTCGGTTTGCGCTACCGCAGTGGCGACGAGCAGCCTACCGAAGGGACGCCCGATGGTGCGGACTGGCTCGTCTTGACAGACGCGAATGGACTGCGCAAGCTCGCCTTCCAGCAGGTCGACGAACTGCCGCGGGCCACCTGGCCAGAGTCGTCAGGAGTGCCGCAGCAGCTGCACCTCGATTTCACTGTTCCGAGCCGCGCCGAACTTGAGCGGCAGCGGCAGCGCGCTGTAGCCCTTGGTGCAGTGATTCTGCTCGATCGGAATGACGATCCCGACGAGCCCTTGTATGTGTTCGCTGACCTGGCAGGGCACCCGTTCTGCATCTTCGTGGGCTGAGCGCCTCCGGTGGGCGTGCTCATTCCTGCGTTCGCGGAACGCGCGACCATGCCGCAGATCGTTCGGACTCGGGCGTACTGATCTAGGCGTAGGGGGCTGTGATCAGACGGGAGGATGCGCGTTGGGCCACGTTGCCGCTCTGCGTGCTGATGCCCTTGACAGCAAAGCGCAAAGGGCCAGCGCCTGCTTGGACGCTTCGGAGCCCACCCAAAAAACGATCGCGTCCCGATATCGCTCCCCGGTAACCGGGTCGATGGCGTTCCGGTGGGGGTCCCGCTTACGCCGCGCGTTCTCAATGAATATCGAGGTTGGCAAGTGGGTGAGAATCAGAGACCGTCAGCGTGGTCAGGGAGCCGGCCCTCTTGTTCACGGGCGCGCGATCAGTGGTCCATAGCGGGGCGCAGCTCGCGCTATCGCAGAAACCCGCGTTCGGCCCAATGGCGAACGAGCACAATCAGGCAGGGGTGGAAGGTGTCGCTACCGAGTGTGTCCCGATCTGCGCGGTGATCTGGTGCCGGAGGTGGACTGCTGAATTGAAGCAGAACCAGGTGAGGAAGGCCGCCTCGATGGCGTTGAGAATCCCCAAAACGATGGACGCCTTCGGCCGATTCGTCGCTTGCCACCAGGGGCGAGAGGGCACAATGTCTTCGCCAGGTTCTCGAAAGAGCTGGCACGCACCCACGACGACCAAGAACCCGAGCACTAATTGGAACGAGCCCCGCATGGGTCCAGCGGGAAGCAGCCGAAGAAGAATCACGTTGGTGATCACAACATAGATCGCGATGCACCCCATGAAGTACAGGACTTTGTAGCCGGTTCGTCTGATGCGCATGGCCCGAGCGTAGGGGGTGCCGGCTTCTGCAATTTTCTATGCGTAGCACTACGTCGATTCTGTTCGTGTGAAAAAACTGGGCTTCACCACGGAACCTCAGGCGTGTCGCCCAAGATCCGGCTTGTGAACCCGCGCTCAAGGTCGGCGATAATCGCCGCTAACCTCGGCGTATGTCGGAGATTACTTATGTGGTTCGTCGAGCCCGTGTTGACGACGCGGAAGAAGTTTTTTCGCTCGTGAAGAATTTTCCTCCGGAGGCAATTGCAGACCGCCAAATTTTTCAGGCCACCTTTGCAGCGCTCGATGAGACTGCAGGAAGCGCCCTTTTCGTCGCGGAAAGTGGGAGCGGAACTGTCTTGGGGTACATTCTCGTCTCTTGCCATCCGTCCTTCCTCGCCAACGCTCCTGTTGCCTGGGTGGAAGAAGTCATGGTCGCACATGAGTGGCGGCGCACAGGGATGGGGGAAGCGTTGATGACCGCTGCGGAGGACTGGGCAAATCGACTCGGCGCGGCATACGTTGCTCTGGCAAGTCGCCGATCTGCACCTTTTTATCTAGCGCTCGGGTATGAGGACACCGCTGCTTTTTTCAAGAAAGAGCTCAGATAATCAATTGGCTGGTGTCGCCCACAGCCATCATCCATCTCGTGTAGGTCGACAGTCGCGAGCGGCACGTCTGTGACATTACTGTGCGTTGACCATTGAGGGTTCCGCATCTGCCATCGACTCCGGCGATGCTGACAACGACGGTATACTCAAAGTATGACTACTACGATCAAGGTCAGTGACGGGCTGCGAGATCGCTTGAAGGTGCAGGCTGCGCGAGATGGCCTAACTTTGGGTGCCCATCTGGCTCGCCCCGCCGAGGCAGACGACCGCGCACATAGGTTGAGTGACCCCAAGACTGCGACCGCCCACACGTCGGGCACGAGTGCGGCCCTCTACGCTGCGGAGGCCGCCGAGTGGGAGCGTGCCGAACTCGCCGACATGACCGCATGACCGCATG
>JACMOZ010000503.1 GCA_014377785.1 Aeromicrobium sp. | reverse complement strand
GTTCTTGATGAGGTCAGCTTTGAGGAGAGGTGTTCCCCGGTCGTTAAGTGTTTCGAAAATGAGCTGAGAGTCCTCGTGCCCTGACAGGTCGATGGCCACGACAACCAGTCGGTGCTCCAGTGTTGAGCTGAGTTCTTCAGCGCGGCGCTCTCCACTTCCTGGAGGTACGACACAGTCGTCATCGGCGGTTCCCATCAGCCACCGAGCCGTCTCGCGGCGGAAGAAGTCGTGGGCTTCGATGACCCGGTGCTGACCCTCCCATGCCTCCTCGGGATCCATCGCATGAGCGAAGGCTCCTCGGTCAGCTTGCGAGGGCCAGAGTTTGAAGCGTTCCACCTTGCCCTTGAACGTCGATGCCTTGTTCAGTATGAGTTCTTCGAGCTTCTCGGCTTCCTTATCGTGCCCGCGCTCGGCTAACACCTGATGCGCCGCATCCAGGAGCAATTGCAGCGTCGTCATTCGCTGCTGGCCGTCGATCACATCGTGACGGGTCACGTCACCAGACGATGCCTTCTTCGATTCATAAACGACCGCGCCGAGGAAATGATTAGGAATTGGTGGTTTGTGGCCGTCGATGAGGTAACTCTCGGCTACGCGCACCACGTCATCCCACAGGGGTGCCCACTGACTCTCCTCGTCCCACACGTACGGACGCTGGAACGCAGGGATCTCGTAGTGGCGTCTACCCTCGAATAGGTCGCGGGGGCTTCGGGGGTGAGATTCCACTGCGGGTGTGCCTTTCAGTTGTAAGAGCCTGTCCGTTAACACGTTACTGGTGGACTCGGACACCAACTCGGTCTCGCTGATGCCCAGTCGGAGTAATCCTGAGGTTGCCGCTCCTCTAGCCTCGATGCGTCGCGTCTCATGAGGGAGACGAGGGCCTGCCCATTTCGCGGCAGGGCCGAGCCGAATGGCGAGATGGGGCCCAGCCTCGCAAGGAGGAGGGGGTGCCCCCCACGCAGCCGCGCACGCCCCGTTCGCGGTGTCCGTAGCGGCGAGCTTGCAAGCTCTCCACCTGGAGGCGCTCGTGAGCGCCGCGTTGTACTCGGTCGGAAGCCCTCCGTCTCGTCACTCAGCGCAAGCAGGCGGTGAAACTTGACATTGTCTCAACGGCCAAGGAATTAGCGAGATCCTCAGGTCAGCGAGTGCGCGCTGTCTCCCTGCTGGGATACTTGCAAGCCAGGACTCAGCAGGAGGCAAAGTGGCTCACCCGATTCTCGAAGCTCGACCTGACTTTGCTACCCGCTGGAAGAGCTTCGGCAAACAACTCATCAAGTGGTGCAAGACGCGAGGTTCCATTCACGGCGATCCTGACGGCTTCACTGTCGGGCAGCTCAACCAAGAATCTCGGTGGGTGCGACTGATGGGTTACGACAACTACGAGAAGTCCATTCATTTCGCAGCGTCATGGCCTGCCCTGAATGAACTCGACCGTGAAACGGCCCGCGAACAACTACTCCCGTTCGCGAAAGAGTTCGGTGTGCGCGCGCAGGTAGCAGGGCAGGATGGGGCGCTGACTCTTGAGTGGTGGGGCGCGTTGGAGCAGGGCTCCGTGTTTGCTGCCTTCATGCTTGACAACCTAGGGTTCGACCCTCGTTTCGTAGCAGATAGCCACCTGCGAGAGCCGCGGCTGAGGATCGAGTCCGAACCGGGTATGCGTGCCGCTCTCGACGGCCTTGGTGCAGCGCACTGGCGCTTTCGGCAGGCAGTTCTCGATTCGCAGAAGTCGGGCTATCCCAGTAGTGGCAGGGCGGGATTGATTGCAGAGCGGGACAGCTATGCCGAGATCGAAGCCGAGGAGGAACTCAACGAACTCAGGCTTAACCGTCCCGCCCCTGCCCCCGAACCGCAGCCCTACGGCGTGTCGCATGAGGGAGCTGAGCATCTCGTAGCGGCTTGGATGCGCCATCTCGGAGTCCTCGACGCTGAGGTGACGCGATTCAGCGGGGATGGGGGGATAGACGTTGACTCTGAGCAGTTCATCGCCCAAGTCAAGAACTACGCGGGCACCGTGCCCGTTGATGAGCTGCGCGCTCTGCACGGCGTCGCAGTCATGGAGGGCAAAGCGGCAATTCTCTTCACGAGTGGGTCCTTGACTGCGGCCGCTGCCGAGTTTGCGGACCGTGCTGGCATCATCGTCCTTCGCTATAACGCGGTCGAGGCCACCCTTGAAGGGCTCAACGATGTCGGGGTAGCAGCCGAAGCGTTAGGGCTCACCACGTGAACGACGAGAACCTCCGGCCTGTAGTACCCGATGGGACCTACCTGGCTTGGTCGCGAACCAACTCGGGACGCAAGCGCGCACTGCTCTTCGACTCAGAGACCAACAAGCTTGTGGGTCCAGCCGAGCTTGAAGAAGTTGACGAAGACGACGAGTTCTATCGGAGCGATGATGAGCGCCGTAAGACCGCCGAGGAAGAACAGCTCGATGCAGAAGCGGCAGCATTGCTCTTGGTGGTAGTCGCGGCAGCCGCCATTGCAGCCGTAGTGCTTGTCGCGGTCGGGGTGAAGAAGGCCACGCCTGGGATCAAGCGCTTATGGACGGCGCGGTTCGTCCCCGGGGTCAAGGCACGGTGGGACTGGATATTCCGGCGGCGCGTGAACGATATCCCTCTGGTGAAGCCACAGCTAACCCTCCTGAGCGCCGCGCCCACAACCAACCTCCCCGCCGTGGTTGATGCGGTCATCGATGAGCGCCGGGAAAGCATGAGCAGCGACGAGTCTCAGAAGCGCCCCCTGGCGATGTTCATGGCTGCGGGCATAATTGCCGAGCAAGTCCGAGCGCTGGAAAATACGCGTATCGGAGACTCTGATCTGAAAGCGGTGAAGGCGGCGATGGAGAGGCTATCCGCGCCGAAGGTGACTGAAGAAATCACCCTGATGCTGGAGCAGACCCCGTCCTTACTTGACGCCGAATCCCTTCCCGAGTTCGTCCGGCTTTTCGGACCCGGCGAGATCGCCAGCGAAGCGTACTTCCCGCTCACAAACGAGGCGGCGAAGAAGGCGCTGCGGCTGCCGGGTGACGACAGCGACTCAAACTCGGCGCTCTCTCCCGAATGTTGCTGATCACGATGATAACCGCCGGGCTGTTCGCGGCGATCTTGGTCGGAGTGGTCCTGCCATCGGAGTTCAACAAAGACGGCGACTCCTGCGATTCGACTCTGAGACTCTCGTGCACCGCCGCCGAACAACCCACCGGATACACGACCGGCTATTGGCTGACGTTCCTAAGCGTGGTTCCGTTAATTGTGGCTTGGGTCATGACGTTCGTGTCATTCGCCCAGCGGAGAGAAGCGATTCGTCCATGAAGTTGCACTGACCGCCGCGGCACTACGCAGTCGGTGCGAGAGCGTTGACTGTGCCGAGGAGCGTCGTCGGGAACCCGTCAGTGGTATCGAAGACAGCGTGGAGCCCGACGACACTGCTTGGGTTTCGAACCGCGAGCGGCAGAGGCAGGTGGACCGTAGGGGAGAACAGGTCCGCCCCGCACCCGATCTGGTCGGTGAAGACCCGTTCGTCGGACCGGGGCGGCATCGCCAGGTGGCCGGAAGCTTTGTGGATAACCCGTACCTTGATCCGATTGTTATAGATAGCACCGAGGTCCCAGAGGGATGGTGTCCTTTTCAAGCTGACCTCGACCTCGATCTTGACCTCGGCCTTGGTCTTCCTGCGTTCCGATCTGCACGGAGCGCCGAGGTGTGTCAGCGGCTTAGATCAGGCCTCCGTGCGTGGCCGGAGGACATGCGTGATATGCCGTCGATGAGGCTGCGGCTCGAACTTCGAATGAACGTGACCCAAGAGCATCTAATTTCTCGCCCATAGGGCAATAGAATTGGCACAGTGGCTTGCAAGATAGAGAGTAAGGAGTCGATCGATGGGACGGCAGCGCATCGCGCTTTCACCTCTTGCGGCAGATGCCGTCGCGGTTATCGGGCAACAGGTGCGATTTGCGCGTCATGACCTCAACTACACGATCGTCGAGCTTGCGGATCGCTCGGGAGTTTCGTCGCACACCGTCACTTCGATCGAGTCCGGATCGCCGAGTGTATCCATAGGCAATGTCCTGTCCGTCGCTATCGCGGTGGGGCTCCCGATATTCGGAACCCAGAGCGCTGAGCTGCTCAATGCAACGCGGCGGTTCGGAATCGAGAAGCTCGGTCTAATCCCCAGCCGCGAATATCGCCGTGGCACTGGAGTGCAAGCAGACCTCGATTTTTGAGGTGGTTGCCTGACAGCCTCAGATCCAGAGTCGGTTCCGTGGGAAACATGGGCGAGAGCGATTTCTCGGCGAAGAATCAGAGCGGTCTCTTGCATACGGCCAAAGTGCGTGTGGGCAGTCCACATGGTTCGTTCGTGGGGAGAACAAATCTTTCGGCTAATGCCAGCCAATCGCCATCTGCTAGGTTTGCAAAGTGATTACGCAGCGTTTCATCTATGTACCGGCTCTGGGTAGAGCCGGTGTCGCATAGCGGCCCACAACACTAGCCAGAGCCCCAAGCCAAGGACAATCGTCCTTGGCTTTCTTGTTTCCCGGGGGAGGTGTCTGGCACGGATTCTCCTCCCGATCATCGTGAGGAAAGACATGACCAGCCCGCTCGAAATCCTGAAACCGCTCCGCCGAAACATAGAGTCGATTATTGGTGAGGAGCGCCTCCTCTCGCAGCTGGCGAGCGGGAAGTCCTTGAGAGTAAAGTTCGGCGTCGACTGTACCGCCCCCGACCTGCACCTCGGTCACGCAGTCAACCTGTGGATGATGCGACACCTCCAGGAACACGGTCACCGCGTGGTCCTGCTGCTAGGGGACACCACGACACAGATCGGTGACCCCACCGGGAAAAGCGAAACACGGCCGCTTCTCTCGCGGGATGAGATCGACAGAAACGCCTTGGCCTTCATCGAACAAGCGAGCCTGGTGCTGCGCACTGAATCACAGGTCCTCGAAGTGCGGCGCAACTCCGAGTGGTTCGACGCGATGCCAGTGACGGAGCTGTTGTCCCTTTTCAGCATGACCACCGTCGCCCATCTCATGGCCCGCGACATGTTCCGCGAGCGGATGGCTACTGGCCGGGAGATCGCCCTGCACGAGCTCACCTACCCGGTGCTGCAGGGGTACGACAGCTTTGCAATGAATAGCGACCTGACAATCGTCGGATCCGATCAGCTGTTCAACGAGATGATGGGACGTCACTACCAGCAGCGTTTGGGCGCCGCCCCGCAGACACTCATCACAACCCGGATCACCCCCGGGTTAGACGGCGGGCCAAAGCAGTCAAAGTCTCTCGGCAACTACGTCGCGTTGCTTGACGACCCCGCTGAGAAGTTCGGGAAGCTGATGAGCCTGCCAGACACCCTCGTCGAAGGTTGGGCGAGCGCCTACACCGATCTGCCCGAGGAGGACATAGAGAAACTTGTTTCTGGCGTAGCGATGGGCGGTGCTGCGGCACGGGACGCGAAGCTGGAACTTGCCGAGGCGATCGTCCGCCGGTACCACGGCAGCGAGGCTGCGCGCCAAAGCCGGCAAGCCTTTCTCTCGACGTTTTCGGAGCGCAACGAACCCGATCAGATGCCGGTGCTTACCGTGTCTACGGGCTCGGTACTGCCTCTCGATCTGCTCCGCCTAGCGCGGCCAGAACTCAGCAACAACGCCCTCCGCCGGCTACTGGTCCAACGAGCTGTTCGCATCGACGGGAACGTCATTCTCGAAGAAAGTCGGGTGGCACTAAAGGGCGGCGCCGTGCTCAAAATCGGGCCTCGGGCATGGTGGCGCGTCATCGTTATCGGCGAGAGGCAATGAGGCGATCCGATTTTCGCGGCCCTTCTGAGAGCGGGGAAAAACCTGTCCAGCGCTGACAACGTAGTTGACCCTTTGTTCCTGCATGCGGGTGGGTTCTTGAGGTCCCGGAAGCCTCCGACTTCGCGGAGATGGTCAGGCTAGCCAGGAAAGTGATTCGTTATCGGAGAATGTCGGCCGGTGTTGCCATAGTTCGAACTCTCGCCACGACCGACAAGTTCAGATTGGAATCGCAAAATGTCACTCGACGCAGACTTCATAGATCCGAGACGGAATACAAAGGGCAACAGACCGTCTCTCATGGAAGTGCATCCGGAGCAGGCGAAACGTTGGTCGCTAGCCCTCAACGGTGGGAAGACTGCTTGGGATGTCACGCCGCAATCGAACCGGCGGAGCTTTTGGGACTGCGGTGGGCACCATTGGGTCGCGCCCCCATCCAAGGTTGTGGCTGGCCAGGGCTGTGGCGTGTGTGCCTTCAAAGTGCTTTGGCGGGGCATCAACGACTTGGGAACAACTAACCCAGAGTTGACACCTCACTTTTTCCCCGATGACAACGGCGGACTCACTTCGAGCATGGTTATGGGGGGACAAAGCAACAAGAGACATGCATGGCGGTGCGACCTCTTCCATTTGACGGTTGCTCCGGTTTACTCACGAGCAAAGGGGGATGGCTGCGGCGTGTGTGATCGCAAGATTTTGCTCACAGGATTCAACGACCTTGCGACAACGAATCCGGAGCTGATTTCCGAGTTGATCGCGGAGAAGAACGGGGGCTTCGATGCAACCATGATTCTTGGAGGTTCGAGCGATGCTGTCTTCGTGTGGACTTGCCGCCGCCTTCACGATTGGAAGGCGAAGGTCGGCACAAGGACGAGGGGCAAAGGATGCCCCTATTGTGCCTTTCGCAAGCTCCTCACCGGGTTCAACGACCTCGCCACCACGAACCCCGAGTTGAAGGCCCAGTTGGATCCGAAGAAGAACGGAGGATATGGCGCGACAGATGTCATCGGCGGCCGAAGTAACAAAGTCCTCAAGTGGACGTGCCCGGAGGGTCATGCTGACTGGACGGCCAGAGTGGCCGACCGCACGCAGGGCACAGGATGCCCTGTTTGTCAGAAATCTAGAATCGAGAGGGCGCTCGTTCGCCTGTGTTCGGACTCATTTGACAGTGCCTCCGGTGGCGTGAAACTCGTTGTCCCCTGGCGCACGCGGCGGACGGCAGAGGTCGACGTTCTGATACAGGACGGCGATAAGGAGATCGTCATCGAATACGACGGAACCTTTCGTCACTCCACCGCCGAATCCGCGAATCGCGACACGCACAAGACGCTCGCACTCTTGGAAGCGGGTTTTAGAGTGGTTCGAATTCGGAGCAACGGCCTGCGTTTTCTGGACATCATTCACCCGAATCTCTTCCAACTCGATCATCCCTATCGGTACGGAGCCGACGACAGATTGGAAGCAGATCTGATCCCGACGGTTGCCCATATCGTCAGGTGGGTCACGAGCGGCTCCGAAAGGCCAACCGCGCCCCCAACTGGCCGATAGTTCGATTTCGCGGGACGCAAGCCCCCAATGAAGTTATTGATGGCTTTGTCGGAAGAGGGAGTGGCCGAAGATGTGCACCACACCGAAATCTCGCTCGTACAGGGAAGCATGCTCAATCGTGACCGAAGTCATTCCGCGACTGCCTGCGCACGGTTCGTGCCGCTACCAGATCGCTGTCGGCCGAACTTGAAATCCCAAGCGAAAGCAGAATTGAATATCCCAAACGACGACTCGTATCCCATTGGCCGCATGCCCATCCATCCGAATGAGCGCGACGGCGTGCTTGAACGCGTCCAGCGAGCAGCACAGCGGCTACCGGCTCTCGGCTACGAGTCCGTTCCAGCGGTCGGGTGGAGTGAGCCTTGGCTTGACTTCTGTATTCGGCTGGCCGAGATCGATATTCGGTTGGTCGGACTGCCGAAAAGCAAGTGGGGCAGTCTTTGCGTGACCGTTGTGCCCATCGAACTGGCTGATGCGATGCGCCGCCGCATCGATCCGCTGCGAAGGGAGCTGGAGCGGAAATCTTTGAAATGTTGCGAGATCTGCGGGAGGACTGCAGCAGATGCTGTGCAAGTCACCACCAATTTGGACACTGAATTTGTTGCGACTCGTTGCACCTTTCATCCAGTTGAGAACAATAGGGGGCGACTTCCAAGTGACTGATGAACGAGACTTCTCGCCCCTTCTCGTCGCGTACCGCCTTCAAGTCATAGCCGCAGTCGGACGAGCCGGCGGGCACGAAGTCCGATTGCCCAGCTGGGCATTCGGCGTGACCGAGGATTACGACTACGACATCACTCTGTTTGTGGATTTTGGTGATTGGGCCGTGAGCTTCCCGGACCTGATGAGGTTAGCTTCGGAGATCGGCGAGATCGTTGGCGGCGCTAGCGTCTCTATCGAATCAGCGAGACCAGTCGAGAGCGAGCGGCGGTGGCGAGAGGCCTCACCGCTTTGAGTGCCTTGCCGAGTGTGCGCGCGGGTTGGGTGTTTCCGCTGCGCAGCACCACCAACTCCGACGCTCGAAAATCGAGGGTGTTGTCGCAGCCAGCAGGTAGCCTCGTTACATGAACTTCAACGTTTCCTCGTCGTGGTGGCTGCGTTAGCAGCCGGTTGAATCAGATTCCCTGGGCTGCATGGCAGCTCGTGGAATTATGCGAGGGATCCGTGTAGCTCCTTATTGTCAGGAGAAGGTCATGGATTCATTTGCCGCTACCCAACGGCGCTCAGCTGAAGTCGCTGCCGCTGTCGCCGAGCAACCGGGGAGCTTTCGAGTCCTCACCGGGGAGAGACCGACGGGGCCGCTGCATCTGGGCCACTATTTCGGCACCATCCTGAAACGAGTACGACTGCAAAGGGCAGGCGTGGAAACCTTCCTGGTGCTCGCCGATTACCAGGTCATCACAGACCGCGACACGACGGCGAATGTCCAGCAGAACGTCCATGGAGCTGTTCTCGACTATCTGGCCGCGGGAATGGATCCAGTCGGGACGACGATCTTTACGCACTCCGCGGTGCCAGCACTCAACCAGCTCCTCATTCCGTTCCTGAGCCTGGTGACCGAAGCGGAACTACATCGGAACCCGACGGTGAAGGCCGAACTCGCTGCATCGGGGCGCGCGCTGAGCGCTCTACTTCTCACGTATCCAGTCCATCAAGCAGCTGACATTTTCTTCTGCAAGGGGAATCTTGTACCGGTTGGCAAAGACAACCTCCCTCACGTTGAAATGACGAGACTCATTGCCCGTCGGTTCAATGAGCGATACTCGCCCGTGTTCCCCGAGCCCGAGGCACTGATCACTTCGACCCCCGAAGTCCTCGGTCTGGATGGGAGAAAGATGTCGAAGAGCTACGGCAACGCCATCGCTCTGTCCATGACCGCCGACGAGACAGTGGCCGTCATCCGTCAGACCGTGACCGACTCAATTCGAAGAACCACCTTCGACCCTGCCCTCAGACCGGGGGTGTCGGCGCTGCTGTCCGTTGCAGCCCTGTGTTTGGATGTCGAACCTCAGGTGTTGGCTGATGAGATCGGTGACGGCGGCAGCCGGGTTCTGAAAGAGCGGGCGGCGTCCGCCGTGAACGATTTTCTCGCGCCCCATCGAGAACGCCGACGTGAACTGGCGCGAGACGGCGACCTGGTCCGTGCGGCGTTGCGCCGAGGGAACGAACACGCGAATGTTGTCGCCGAATCGACCCTCTCAGAGGTCCGCGACGCAATGGGGACCATCTACTAGGTCCGAACCGTGCCAAATGCAGCGGGTCGGGATGGAATGCTGCTCTCGGGATGGGTCTACGGGTCTGCTACGGAGGGCTCAAATCTGCC
>JACMOZ010000502.1 GCA_014377785.1 Aeromicrobium sp. | reverse complement strand
TCCGTGAGCCGAGAGGCCACTAGCTGTGTCTCAGAAAGTGACGAAGGAAGAATCGACTCACCCGCTGTTCCAGGTTTAGTCAGCGCGGTCGCTACGGCGGCGTTTCGTACAGCGACTTCAACCATGACGCAGCACTTCCTCTCTAAGTCGGTCTGAAATTAGGCTCTCGAAGACTCCTCGGACAGGCTCGTGCAGCTCGTCCGTTTTCGCCAGAATCTGGTCTGTCGCAAACTCGGGCAGCTCATCGTCTGATTGCCAGTAGCTATCGATATCTATCTTGAATAGGGGACCAGGGGGCGGCAATGGGCGTCGTAGTTCTGGAGTTGATTGCACTGCGTAGGCTTCCTGCGCGCCATAGCGCAGAACTAGTGCGCGATTGTTTGGGCTGGAGAAGACCATAACCCCCTCATTCGCCGCTGGAACAAGGCTGAGTTCAAGGCCAATGTGAGCGGGTCCGAGAAGCGCTGGGTCTAACCAGTCCGTCCAATTCGGCATCAAATTGCCGTTCTCGACTGGCACGCGGATCTCATCGATGTACCGCAAACCGATGCGGTCGACTCCCGCGGGCGGCGCAATGGAGATGCGCGCCTCAAGAGCTTGTTCTAAGAGCGCACGCACGCGTTCGTAGCTCCCGTACTGAGTTGTCTCGATCACCAAGCCGTTTTGACGTAGCGTCAGAGCGGTTCGCCGGTCCCGTGTGGTCCACCGTGGGTGTGTGGTGACCGTCTGATGATGAGTGGGTGAAAGGCCGGGCCCAGCCTGAAACTCGACTGACACCTCGTTTATCTCACTCGGGAGCGGCCAAGAATCCCGCAATAGGGCTGAGAGCTGATTGACTTGCTTGCGCTCCAGCGGATCACAGGGCAGGTGGCGAACCTCTACAGCCATCAAAACGATTGGTGCGTTTGGATATATCTCTCGCTCCGTCACAATCTCATGCTACCTCAACGGCAACTGAAACAGAAACCAGATCAACGACAATTGTGAAACCGCGCCGACGGGTAAATGCCGGCCTTTGAATGAATAAGAAGGTGAAATGGCAGTGGTCGGATCGCCCTGGACGCTGATGCTTCGGATGCGGCCTGTCGCGCCAGCTGCAATGCTCACCATCCGCGGCCGCGGCCGCGCTCCCGCAAGCCGGACGGTCAACGCCACAAATTCCGGACACTCCACCCGACGCCTGTGCGCGAGGATGAGGAAATGAGCAAGTCGGAATTTGAGATGCAGGTTCTAAATTCGATCGGCGAGGAGACTCTGCGTGATTTTGGCGAGTCGATCTCTGTGCGCACTTGCCGCCAAGGGTACTTCCAATGGGTGAGGATCACCCCGAGCCACCGCAAAGGGATGACCGTCGACCTGTTGCTGGAAGAACCAGGCGTTGTGCGAGTGATCGGAAGAGGCGGCTTGGATCAGGAGTTCACGGGGAAGAACGAACAAGAACTTCGTGCAACCGTAATCGAGTTCGTCGGAAGGATCGGCAAGTTTGGTGCCTCCGTTCGGCGCATCGGACCGTGGACTATTGGTCAGGCCGAGGTGCCTCAAGTCGCTGAAATGGGCCACCCTTCGCCTAAGAACATCTTGCTATACAGAACCTGGTCGCCCTGGAGGTAGCACCGAGTCTGGTAGGCAATCGACTATGCCGGCTATTCCTAGGCAAGCCCTCGCAGGGCAATTCGGCCAGAGGGCTTGACGTTCGGGAGGTGCAGGCCGCGCCGCGAATTCTGTCGAAACCTTGCATCTCCCAAGCAAGACCAAATGTTCGCCGCAGTGCACAGGACGGACGGTAAGCGCGACAGAACTGGGGCCACACGACCCAACCGTCGAACATGCCGATGCTGTGTCACAAGGGAACCTTCTGCGGTTCAATTCGACCCTTGTGTCACCGTGCGCGCTTTGGTGACCGTTCAAGCCAGCCCCGAAGTTCTTCAAGCCGTCGTATCTTGATCAAGCGGATGAAGTAGAACTCCCGAGTGACTCCCCAAAAAGCAATGATTGGGGTCCACCGCCGTCTATCGCCCGCGGTTCGCCAACGGAGAGAGGGAAAGCCGTCCACATCGGTATCCCCGGATGTAATGGCGGTCTTCGCGATGGTGCGAGTGGAAAAGAGCCCGTAGACGACTACCGCGGACTCGTTGCAAAGCACGCCCATCCTGTACCCGCGGATCATCAATGTCATCCCGGCGATGACCGCGATGAAGAGGATCCACGAGTTTTCGACATGAGAAAGCTGCGAAACGGCAAACACAGCGAGGCACAGACCAGGACCGGAATTTGCAAATCGGTTTACAAAGTGCGGGTACAACGGCATTGCCCCATCCTGGCCTACCAACTGGTTGAGCCATCTACGCACTACTGGGGGGACGCTGGTCCGAAGTTGAAACTTAAGCCCAAAGAATCGAAACTCAGCAACTTCCCATCTACAGTGCTACCCCTGCAAACAGTGGACCCAGCAACGGATGTCCCGGAAGCCGGACGATCAGTGGCACTTACGGTGCGGCAAGCCAATTGCATTCGGGAGCGTGCTTGCGGATCAACCTTGCAGGTCGACGACGGCCTCCAGCACCGCGGCGTCATATTGTGCACGGTCGAACTCGAAGGGGCCGAAGCTCGCGTAGTCACGTTGGGCCCGGTGAGGCTGACTGAAACCCGACCAGACAACCGACGCAGCGGTGATTGCGATCCGGGCGGCGAGCGGCCAGCATCCGACCTCACCGCAGTGACAGCCGAGAAGCCACACTTCGCCGGGTGCAGGCGACTGCTGGTCCTCAATTCCCAAGTAGTACTTGGACAGGTCACCGAATCGGTAATGTGTGGGCACAATGCCGCCATAGCCGCCAACGGGACCGTCGTCAAAGCGGGCTTCGAACCGTGCCACGATCTCTGTGAGAGCAATTCCATCGATCTCGGGAACGAGCGACACTGCGCCGTTCTCGATCACCGACCTCGTGAACGCCAGCTGCCTAACCATGTACCAATGGTGTCACTTGCAAACCAATTTGATGAAGGCTCGCTCGCAGCAAGTTCCGCGACCATTCGGTGCTTGCAACAGGATCGGGCAACAGGCGATGCCCGCAAGCGGGACCCTCAGCGGGACTGGCATTAGTGAATCCAGCGTTTGCGAATACGCCTTGGAGTTCCCCATAGGAGGGAGTGTAATTCACCATCCGATAGCCGATCTCATGCCCGCTTGCGAATCACGCCACGAGTGGGATCTCCTCGCGGCTGCTGGCGCCAGCAAGCCGGTCTTTCACCGGGACCGCAGCGTCTAGTTGCCGTGTTGGTCGATGAAGTACACGATCGCCGCTCCGCACATGCGAACGACGAGCGCGGCCTCGGCGGGTGTGACCTCCGCGTCGATGTGCTGAGCGTGACGGGCCCCCGGAACCTGTGACGCGTAGCCATAGAGCGATCTGAGCGCAGCACCGAGCGAGCCTCGCCAGGGAGCGGCTGGATCGCGGACCAGGTCTGCTGCCACGTCACCAAGCGAGGCGTCTCCTCGCTCGGTAATGATCTTCAAGACCGCTTCGAGGGCGTTTACCGATTCGCGGACCGCGTCCTTGGGTCTGGTAGGGATCGCGGGGTCTGGTAGGGATCGCGTCGAGCGCCTGCACAGCGAGCAGATACTGATCCCGGGCTGGCCGGAACTGGACGACCATTACCTCGAGCGCGCGGCGTTCATCACCGGAGACGTCGAGTTCGGCGCCGGTTTCATCGAGACGCTGAAGCCGCCCGTTCACCATCTTGTAAGCGACCCGAGCCCTCGCGAGCACCTCGTTCACGCGCCGGATGTACGAGCCGAGCTCAACCGGGCGGGTGGGTGATTCTTCTTCGAGCAACCGGTAGACGCTCAGCCACTGGAGGTCGGAAATCAAGCTATCAAGTTTGTCGCTGACCCAAGAAGGGCTGTTGTAGTCGCTTGTATCGACGTCGAGCTCGGCGCCGACCAAAGTTAGCGCCCCTTTCGGCCCGCGCATCTCAATCAGATGCTCCTTGAGGAGCTGGCGCACCAGCTGAGGGGCGTGCTCGATGATGGTCCGGTCTGGCTGGCGTTGGGTAACCCCCAGGCGTGACTCGAGCGACATGGTTCTCCTTTGGTTAGAAGCCCACGGTACCGGCTGCGTCTTCCTCGGCCCACGTATCGACTGAAGTCCAGTTCAGGCCGCGGCCGATCCGATCCATCCGGTCGGTCCATTCGTTCTCTTCCCGCTGGAGGAGAGTCGAGCCAGCGTCGCCAGTCTTGAACGAGGTGAGCGCGATACTCAGCGCGGCGCTTGATGTGTTGTCGGCGTAGTCGCGGATGCTGTTTAACGTAATCTCGTTGAGGGGGAGGCCGTGGTTCACCGCGTTCCTAACGCGTCGATGCCGCGCACGAAGCAGGTCCGTCTCGCGCCATATCTCTTCGAGCAATTGCCGCTCTCGAACCGGATCGGAGCTGATCCAAATAGCTTCCTCGAAGTCGGCCCGCTGGAGATCAGTCATCGGAAGTGCGCGGACTTCGTCTTGGATGGCAACAGCCTTCGCAACAGACACGAGGAGCCCGCCTGAGCTGTATTTGGAGATCTTCCGCTCGAGCTCCTGTCTGTCTTCGTGGTGTTCGCGTGACCATGCCTTGCTGAAGGGCGCCATCAGTTGACTAGCAATTCGACGGCTAGCTTGCCCGAGGGCCTCCCGTCGTTGGAGGGCCGTGGCCAATTGATCTGGTTGCACACTCAACACCGATGCGAAGAGTTCCATCGCGTGGTCCTCGAGCGCTGTTGCAACGCGGGGAGTGACGGGGCGCGTGCCGTAGAAGAGCACGTCGCGATGATCCGTCATCCATGCCTCACGAAGCGAGTTCAGCGCTTCGATGAGGTACGTGGGCATGGGGCCTTTAGTCAGGGCATCTCCGAGCTGTTTTGCGACACTACTGAGGATCTCCGCCGTAGCTCCTATCCCGTAGCTGTCATCTTCGAGCGCCGGAGCAGGCCGAAGGTCTAGGCCGAGCGAAGAACGCCGGACCTTTCCATCGAGGAGGACTGTGGTTGCTCCCGCATGTTGCCACGAGGTACCGCCTGCCTCCACGGCGATGCTCAAAACTGCATCGATCCTGCGCAGTGCTTCTTCCACAGCGCCGGCGGTCTGACCTTCCCCGAGGTCGACACGCACAAGGACGAGGTGGTTCTCCGGCTTCAGACACTCGACATGAAGGTCGTCCAGCCAAGGGACTCCCTCGCGGATCTCGCGGAGTTCGGCGCGTTCCGGGAAGTCATTCAATTCGATGTCAAAGGCATTCGGAAGGGCCCAATCCGGCCGAAGAAACGTCATCGGACCTGCAACCTCGCGCATCCCGGAAACGGTGGCTCGGTAGTACACCGTCCACAAGACCACCCGACCTGCAGGTGCGGGGGCGAGGATACTCGTCGCCATTTCAAGCCGGTGCGCCTCCGTTAGCGGCTCCGGAAGTGGTTCGTCGTGCCGCCGAGCCAGGGCCTCCTCGGTGTCGACGAGCGTAGCGGCCGCATGGCTGAGCAACGAGAAGGCGTCGCTTGCCGCCGGGCCGACTTGCGAGGCGACGATCGCCGACAGCTTCCGCAACGTACGACTGGTGACCCCAGGGACCTTCGCTGCGTCGCAGAGGTCGTGGAACGCATCAGTAACCGCCGTCGCGGAATGCCAGGCCTCCTTGAATTGCGCAGCCCTCCCAGCGACGGCCTCGGGGTCGGTGTCATCACGAAGGTCATCCAGCAAAGGTGCGATTAGCGCGCCAAGGCGTCCCCCGGTGGCTTCAGCCTGCGCCTCGATCTCATTTCGCAGGGATCGGCGATTCGCCTTGCGAAACCCAGAATCCCACACTGACGCATCGACCGCTTGAGCGTAGGCGCCGAGCTCGGCAACCGCTTCGCCCAGTGTGTACGGGGCGACAGCTCGATGCGGAAGGGGAAGTACTTCCGTCACCGACATCAACCAACCGTTGACTTCTGATGTCGGCTGAACCCGCCCCACTTTATCTCCTAACGTCCAGCGCAACAGTCTTCTATCGAGCAAGCAGCGGTGACTCTACAGGAAGCCTTTCGCCGATCGTCGCTAAGAGTTCGATTCGTCCCATTTAGCAATCGACCAAGCCACGACCCGCTCCGCGAACTCGTCGATGTTGACCACGTCGCTGAGCCCGTAGTCAGATGAAAGAACCTCGCGCAGTTGCCTTGCAAGCGATGTCGGATCGGGATTAGCACGAAGGGCGGTCAAGATTGGCGACACCAAATCGTCGTACTCGTCGGGTGAAGGGTTCGGATCGTCGCCCCCGTACACACCGATCGGGTCCCAGTCGTGAAGCATTTGGGCCAATTGCAGAGCTTGCGCGCTGAACCTTCGTCGATCCGAGTTTCCGGCATTGGCGATTTGCATGACGCAAGCATGGGGTCGGCAAGGCAAGCGCGCAACCCGTCGGACCTTGCGAAGGAGGGACGATCACCGCGACAAAACTGTGGCCAATCCACGCGACGGTCACCGGGCCAGATTCCGTATCAGTCGGGAACCTCCAGAGCGACACCGTGCCGGGTCTTTTGGGGAACCCTCAACGCGAATGTCGACTGGAGGAGCTGCGCGGAATCCTAGCCGTCC
>JACMOZ010000501.1 GCA_014377785.1 Aeromicrobium sp. | reverse complement strand
TCTGCCCCACTTGATTCCGTCCCCTGATTGCTCGACCTCATGTCATCAATTGGAATCCGTGCGGTGGGGATAAAAAGGGGGCCACCGATGACCGTTTGGCTTCACGCCCACGTGAACGGTCGAGGGTTTGTGGGAGGCAACCGATGGGCACCTTCCTCAACACGTTTCTCTCCGATTCCGCGGAGCTCCCGGAGCTAAGCGATCGCGTTCGTTCAGCCGGACCCGTGCCGCTTGCTTCGCCGCTGCCGGTCGCGGATCTTGCCGCAGACAGCATCGCGGCGACCAAGCTCATGGCTTCGCTGCTGCACCTTGTCCGCACGGGTGAGCCTGATCCGAAGGCGAGCGAAGTTCCGCGGGTGAGCATTGTGCCGCACCTCGTCGCCGGCGCCTACCGGAGTGACCAACTCTTCCGGTGGAACGGGAACACCGCGCCAGCGTGGGCACCCCTGTCCGGTTTCTTCGCCTCGAGCGACGGCTGGGTTCGCACTCACGCCAACTATCCCCACCACGAGTCGGCCTTGCGCTCACTTCTGAGATTGGACGCTTCCGAAACCGCCGAGGCTGTCGCTCACGCGATTTCGCGCCGCAGCGCCCGCGATCTGGAGGATGAGGCCGCAGACTCTAGCGCCGTCATCAGCGAGGTTCGCAGCCCGAGCAGTTGGAGCGGACATCCTCAAGCCCAGACCCTGAAAGCGGAACCCTTCATCAGCCGCGTGCAGCAGGGCGGAGCAGGCCTCCACAGCCTGAGGGCGGCAGACAGCTACGCACCGCTGCGGGGCATCCGTGTGCTCGACTTGACCCGCGTCATCGCCGGGCCGGTGGCCACTCGCTCTCTCGCGTTCTTCGGCGCAGACGTCCTGCGCATCGATAGCCCTGGCATGCCGGAACTCCTCTGGCAGTACCTCGATACCGGGCAAGGGAAGCGTTCCGCGCTCCTTGATCTCGGCTACAAACCGGATCGAGACCGCCTCGAACAGCTACTGAAGGACGCCGCCGTTGTTGTCACGGGATATAGGCCGAACAGCCTCGACCGGTTCGGCCTTTCCCCGGTCGAGCTCCACGAACGCCATCCGGGACTCGTTATCGGCCGGGTGAGCGCGTGGGGGCAAAGCGGCCCCTGGGCCGAGCGCCGGGGATTCGACAGTATCGTCCAGGCAGCCAGCGGCATCGCCCAGATTCACGCTGACGCCACCGGTAGGCCAGGTGCTTTGCCTGCCCAAGCTCTGGATCATTCCGCCGGGTACTTGCTTGCCGCCGGGATCATGTCAGCACTTCGACGTCGGCACCTTGACGGGCACGGGTGGACCGTCGACATTTCGCTGGCACGGGTAGCTCAAGAGCTCCTCGCCCAACCTCACTCCCCGCCAACCGAAGCCGGCCCATCCGAGAGTCGAACCCTGAACGCGGAAACGCCAGGAGGAATCGTCACGTGCGTCGCGCCCGCGATCAGCATCGGCGGCGGCCCAGATAGTTACAGGTGGATCGGTCGCCCGTGGGGAACAGACCAGCCGGAATGGGCCGAGCCACAATCCGCCGCCGTCCACCGATAGGTCCCACCCGATGGTGCGCCACCGGAAGCTGCAACACTACGGAAACCGCCCGCAAGGCGTTCCCTTTCCGGTTGGCGCTGTGTCGAGGGTCAGGGGTCCGTGGTGATGAAGTGGGAGATCGCGGTTTCCAGGCTGGGAAAGTGGGAGTGCTCGACGGGGTCGATGAATTCCATGACTTCATAGATGCCGTGGTGTTTGTCGATGAAGCCGATGAGTGAGAGGGCGTTGTCTTGGGCGATGCGGTTATCGCAGATTCGCCACTCGCGGGAGGACAGCGCATCGACCTGAATGTCGTCTGGTGTTCGGTTCTGCAGTCGGCCGGTGATCATGTCGGTTCCTCTTTTCGGACGCACCTGGCACCGTAGTTGCGGCACCTGTCTGTGATCTTTGGATCCACCCGGAAGTTACCGAGGAGCATCATCCCCAGTCAAGGGCAAGGACCCACCCATCGGCGTCTCGCCTCAGGTCATACCGGTGTTGTTCCTCGCCTCCGCGGGATGCATCTACCCGCCACAGCTCGGTGTCGATCCGGGTCGGTGTGCCTGCGTTCTCCCACCAGCTGGTGCGGGTGAACACGGCTTGCGGTTGTCCGATGATGGTGTGCTCGAAGCGGTTCCAGACGAATGCGCACGGGTCGCCGTCGGCTGAAAGCTCCACGTCGACGCGGGCGTCAATGACCAGCGGCATGCGTGACTCCCTCACTTTTGCTCGAACGTATATTTGATGTTTAGAAGTGTAGGTTTGGGCCCTGACACTCACAAGGCCTGCCCACGACCCCGGCAGAGGTTGCAGACGCATCATCTCCGTCGCATTAGTGGATACGAACGCGGTTGAGTCATCGCTGACACCGACGAGGGGACAACGAGCCCCGGCCCGTCCCCGGACCCGAATTGCCTGATCCTGGTCGAGCGGATGAACGACGAATTCTGGTGCCCGACTGTGTAGGTCAGCGCCCATTGACTTTGTTGCTTTTCGTCTGGGGGATTGTTCACTGCGTGCTGTTGGCGTCAAGCCGTCGTCACAGTTTCGGCCAAAACTTCTTCCCCCCGCTGCGCTCCTCCATAACTTTTGGCCTGCAATCGTTCCTTGGGGCTTGACCCCGACAGCACTCCATGAAGGCGGGGAAACCGCCGAAAGGCAAAAAAAATTTGGAGGAGAGAAAATGCTTGAACAGATCCACACCCCCGCACACACGATCACTCCCGGTGACGTTGAGTGGAAGATCTTCCACATCAGCAGTTCGATCCGGAGGCGTGAACGCACCCTGACGTGGGACGGATACGCCAGGCCCCACACTCCCGA
>JACMOZ010000500.1 GCA_014377785.1 Aeromicrobium sp. | reverse complement strand
GCCCACCAGAACGACGCGCGAACCATTGATGGCCTTACCGTCTTTGTTCAGCATCAGCATCAGACGCTGGATGACGTAGTCAGGCATATGGTCGTTGATGTCGTTGGCCAATTCGACAAACCGGAAGTTCTGGCCAAGTTTGCGTCGCACCTGCCACGAAAGGTAGCTGGGATCTACGGGGAGGCAGTGGCCGCCAACGCCCGGTCCGGGCGTGAACTTCATGAATCCGAACGGCTTGGTGCTCGCGGCTTCGATAGACTCCCAGACGTTCACCCCAAGCTGATGCCCGAAAATGGCCAGCTCGTTCACGAGCGCGATGTTGACGTGCCGGAACGTGTTTTCCAGCAACTTGGTGAGTTCGGCTTCTTTAGGCGAGCTCACCGGCACCGTTGTATTGACCAGGTCGCCATAGAACTTCTGCACTCTTTCCAGCGAGGCGGCGTTGAGGCCGGAAATGACCTTCGGTGTTTCGACGAAGCCCCACGTCGCGTTTCCCGGGTCGATCCGTTCAGGACTGTACCCCACGAAGAAGTCGACACCAGCGACGAGCCCTGAACCTGCCTCGAGAATCGGGACGACCAACTCTTCGGTGGTTCCAGGGTAGGTGGTGGACTCGAGGATGACGGTGGCTCCCACAGTCAACCGCTGGGCCAGTGACTTCGACGATTCTTCGATGAAGCTGAGATCGGGAAGACTCTCGCGCAGCGGCGTCGGCACCGTGATGACCGCGATGTCGAATCCTGCTGTGTCGTCGTAATCCGTCGTAGGCAAGTAGCGTCCGGACGCGAGGACCTCACGCAGCTGCTCATGCAGAATATCATCGACGAAGGAGACACCATCTCGCAGACTTTGGATGCGGCGCTCGTCCAGGTCGATGCCGACCACGTCGTACCCGACCTCGACCGCACGCATGGCGACGGGGAGCCCGACATAGCCCTGTCCGACGATTACTGCCTTCTTATTCGCGGCGTTCATCGGATTCCTCAATCTTCAATCAAACGGACCGCTCTGGTAACGCGGATTTACCCCTCGGACAAATTATCAGATATTGAGGGTGTCGCTGCCGACCGTCCGCTCGAGTGGCCTGAAGCGATCGATCGAGAATTGTCCTCTTCAGGCGGGCCAATCGAGTAAGGGCGGGTTGGCGCGCCTCGCTTGGCAGTCGGACGGCGGCTGAGGCTATGGAGCGACGATAACCGCCAATGCCACGAAATTGGCTCAGGACAAAAAGAACGACCGAGGAGGATATCGATGTCGCGGCTGTTGCCGTTGCCATGGGCGACACTCTCGCGGTGGACGATCTGTATTTGCATTGTCTGCGTTGTGATTCGACCCGTCGGATACATAGCGGTTCTGGTGCCTGTAATCGGGCTCCTTAGCGCAGTCTCGTTGCTCACAGTGGTGTTACGTCGCCAATTTCCTGCGCGGGAGATTCCTCTACCGATCGGAGGCGTAGTTCTCGTCGGCCTCTGCGGCGCGGGTATCGGTATCGGCAATCCGGGCCTTGTGAATGGCGCGTGAGTTTGGATTGTCGCGCCTGGTATCTTCGGCGCCTGGGCAGCGGCCGGCGATGAACGGCTTGTGAAGATGGTCTTCTTCGCATCTGCAATAGTGACCATTGTCATTTCGGTCGGGATCATCATCTACGTAGCAGGTTCTGTTGGTGCTATCCCGCAACTGTTCTCGCGCTTTGTGCTGGAGCAGAACGGGGCCGGGTTCGATAGCGACGCTGGCGGCACGACCAATATCACTTTCTTTGGGCTGTCCACTCTTGTTGCCGCAGCTCCGATGTGGGTTGCAGCCCTGATCCTGCCCGGGCATCCTTTGCTCCCGAACAAGGTGATAACGATTATTGCGGCCGTGACGGGTGTCGCCGCCACTTTGCTGGCTGGCCGAGCCGCCATCACCGTACTGCTCGTGATAATCCCCGTCGTGATCTGGGTCGCATGGAGGCTGATTACACGGGGCGCTCCTCGTCGCCCTTGGCGTAACTGGACGCCGTTGGTCGCTGCCGTCGCAGCTATCGGTGTGGTTGTCATTCTGTCGGCTCTGGGCAACACCAGCGTGGAGCGGGCGTTGAATCGGGTAGCTACGGTATTTACCGGCCAGGGGCAGTCCCTCGACGACCGTATTCGCAGTGTGGAGGCGACGAAACTCCTGCAGGCCTGGACCCAATCTCCAATTTTTGGACACGGGTTGGGCGCTACCATCCCTGGCTACTCTCGCAGTGACACTCGTCCGTGGAACTTTGAGCTCCAGTATCACCTGGCCCTCTTCCAATTCGGGCTCGTGGGCGCTCTAGTCCTGGTTGTTGCGTTTGCGGTTGCGGTCTACGGGGTTGTGCGCGCGCTCCGTGCTCAACCAGGTCTGCTTCCGGCCGTATTGGTTGCGATCGGCGGCGCCGCATCCATGTTGATTGCGAATGGGATCAATCCGTACCTGCAGGAACCAGGGAACATGTGGCCCGTGTATTTCGTCCTGATGATTATCAACGTTGTTCTTGCGCCAGCTCTATCTGCCCGAAAAGGGCAGGAGTAGAGCCGATCGTAGCTTTTGTGGAAGAGGGACCAGCCACCGTCAGCTGCGGCCGGGGTGACGGATTGTCTTGGTCGGAACGGGTTACAGACGCATCGGCAAGCACTCTATTGACCGCGAGGTTTGTGTAGCGGTTTTTGGCCAGCGAAACGTACGAGGATGCTGCATTCGTTCGAAGACCCCCGTGCATGTTTTGGTATGTGGTCTCTGTGACCTGCAATTGGACGCCCTCTCGGCCAGCCGAGGGCGACGAGTCGATGCCGAAGTACGTTGACGATGCGCCAGGCCCATTACTGTCCAAAACGGAACGACTGATCGTGAGCATAGAATATGAGCCGCTGGCGCGAACACCGCATCGAGCGTTGGCTGTCAGGACCATCGAATCAACGCTGGTGTTGACGGCTGAGCGGATTGTCATTCCATCCAGCCCATTGCGGCTCATCTCTCCTGTGTAGAAATGCGCCCCGCGGGAGTTGTTGAGGATGACCCCGGAATCCCAATTCTGGACGAATGAGCAATCGGTATAGGTGCCGGCTTCCTGCCGCACCGAGGGCGAGGAACGCAGGGCCACCAGCAGGCCCGGTCCCAGATTGTTCATGAAGGTGCAACTCTGAAATGCGATGCGTTCGATAACGGAATTGTCTGTGTTGGGCTCGATATCGACACCCGCCTCCGGTGCCGTTCCGGCGCTGCTTCTGAAACCGCAGTTGGTTACCGTGAGGCCCGATACACAGGTGACAGACATGCCCTGCCGATGGTTTTGCTCGAATACCGAGTTCGTCACGACCACGTTGATGCTGGGGCCATTGGTCTGATCGCCGATGTACAGTCCATCGCCTTTCGCGTTATACGAATGGATCTGATTCAACGTGACGTTTATCGCACCTGCCAGCACGAGGTTGTGACGGTGTTCCGTCGGCGAATTGAAAGCAGCCTTCTCGCCGTCGAAGTTGAGATTCTCGATGCTGATGTTGTTCACATGGCGGAGCAGAAATATGCGCCCGCCCTTGCCGCTTGTGGAGTTCGCCAGGGTCGCCCCATTTCCGTTCAGCCGCGTGTTGGACGGAACCGCGATCGTTCGTCCGACTCGAATGCGGGTCTTGGCACCCAGAACGATGCTTGCACCAGCCTTGGCCGCAGCGTTGAGTAGGGCCTGCAGGGCCTGGGCGTCGTCGGTGATGCCGTTGCCGACGACACCGAAGTCGCTTGCCGTCATCACCGGTGCCGCAGTAGGCGGCGATGTCGGAGCGGGCGACGGGCTGGTGGACTTCGTCGGTTTATTTTCGGGGATCTTTCTCTGGCTGGTGCAGCCGGAGAGTATTGCCGAGAAGAGTCCACCAGCGCCGAAGGCGAGAGCGCTGCGGCGACTGAAGCTTGCCGAACTCATCGAACGCCGTCGCCCCTCATTCGCCGGGGCAGAGCACTGGGCATAATCGGCATGTCTCGAAGAATACGACATGGGCCTGCGCTCCCGTGGAACAGGAGTGATAACGACGTTCGGCGGCGAGGCGGAACAGTGCGCGGCATTTCGCCAGTGATGGTCTGCTTGAATGGTCGGATGACCACGCCCTCCGCCACACAACGTGCGGCGATGGCTCACGCGCAGCGAAGCAAACGCCCGCTCTACAAGCGGTGGTGGTTCTGGACCATGATCGTGGTCATCCTGCTTGTGGCTGCCGGAGCGTGGATCGGTTCGCGAGCTCTTCAGGCGAAGTCCAATTTAGAATCGGCCATCCCGATGGTCGCCACCCTGAAGACTCAGATGCTCGCCCAGGACGTCAAAGGCGCAGAGGCAACCCTCAAGACGCTCAAGCCGAAGACGACCATGGCGCGCGATCTGACGAGTGACCCGATCTGGCGTGCCGCGGAAATTGTGCCGGGCATCGGGCCGAATCTGTCGGCTGTGCGGCAGCTCGCGGCGGTGACGGACGACGTCGTAAACGACGGCATCGCGCCGCTCATGAGTGTGGCGGGCAAGGTTTCTCTCGCGAACTTCAAACCGGTGAATGGTGCGGTCGATGTCGCTCCGATAGTGTCGGCCATTCCCAAAGTCGATGCGGCTTCTTCCGCGTTGGACTCAGCGCTCAAAACCGTGAACGGAATCCGCACGGGGAACACGATCAGCCAGGTCTCCAACGCGACGGCCACGCTGAAGACCATGCTCGCCAAGGTTGCTGGTCAGATCGACCAGGTGAAGAGTCTCGTCCACATACTTCCAGGCGCTCTCGGCAACGACGGTGTGCGCAACTACTTGGTGATCTTCCAGAACAACGGAGAACTTATGCCGCGAGGAGGTACCACCGGCTCGTTGGCACTGATCACCGTCGATCATGGCAAAGTCAGCCTCGCCAAACAGTCATCCGCATCCCGTCGCGATTTTCCGAATTTTCAGGAACCTGTAGTTGCGCTCCCGGACGGAATCCACAAGATATATCCATATGGGCTCGGAGTGCAGGTGCAAAACCTCACCCAAACGCCGCGATTCTCGACGACGTTCGCAATCGCAAAGGAGATGTGGAAGCAGGCTAAGGGGGACGACATCGATGGCGTGATCGCGGTCGACACTGTTGCCCTGAGCTACCTCGTTGGCGCGACCGGCCCGATCGACCTGATCGATGGAACGCAGATGACCGGCGCAAACACGATTCCGACCTTGCTTGGGAGTCTGTATGTGAAGCACAAGGATCCGGCGTATGTCGACAAGATCTACGAGGCGATGGCAGGCGCGGCCTTCGCCAATGTGACCTCGGGGAAGGGCAACACAAATGCCCTGATCGCGGCCGTGCTCAAAGCGAGCAAAGAGAAGCGCATCCTGATCTGGACATCGCGCAAGGACGAACAGAAAGTCATCGAGAACTCGTCCTTCCTGGGTATGCCCCCGGTGAGCACGTCGAAGACTGATGCTTTCGGCATTTACTACAGTGACCAGACGCCTTCGAAATTGGGCTTCTACCTCAAGGAAAACGTGCAGCTATCGCAAGCTGTCTGTTCGGCTGATGGCAAGCGACACGTACGTGTGTCAGTGTCGTTGACCAATACCACGCCGGCAAACGCAGGGAAGGTTCTTCCCACCTACGTGACGGGTGGAGGTGCCATTGTGCCGGCAGGCTACCTCCGCATAGCCATCAACACTTACGCACCTCCCGGCTATGCCGCACAGAGTGTGACTTCCAATGGTGGTCCAGCCGATAGCGGTGTGATCGGTAAGGACGGCGACTATCCCGTTATCCGCGGGCTGATTAATATCGCGCCAGGAGCAACGCAAACCCTCGTCTTCGATTTCATCGCCGGAAACAAGGGTGCGCGCATCTTGGTCGCCGCCGACATCACACCGACAGTTTCCCCGACCATCGTCACCACAGCGAAACTGGACTGCGCTTCCGTAACAACTGGTTAGGTGGTGCCCGGCGGCTTGTCCGCGGTGTTCGCGGGGCGGGAATCGCCACTACTAGACCGCGCCGCGTCGGCCGCCGAGTACGAGGCGATACTCCATCCGAGTGCCACGCTCGACAGCGCTGATAGGGATGCGACATCCGTTCAAGGCTCCAAGTACATCTGCGTGGACGCGAGTCGACAGTCCATGCCTCGGCTCGTTCTGACCCAGCGAGGATCAGGCCCTAGCATTGGCCGCCAGTCACGTTAGTCAGGACGAGAGGCCGGACCGGTGGCCGCGAAGGCCTTCCGCCAGCTGAGCTCCCGCGAAGCCTTCACCGAGCACACCACGAAAGTGAGCCAGCCGAACTCCACGAGCATCGAACTCTCGGCCAAGGCGCTCACCAGCAGCACGACGAGCACGAGCGCCGGCCACGCGTAAACAAAGCTGCGCTGGCGGCAGGCCAGCAACCAGGAG
>JACMOZ010000499.1 GCA_014377785.1 Aeromicrobium sp. | reverse complement strand
CGGACCAGAAAGCGAGTGAACCGGCTCCGCCAAGCAACAAAACGCCAGCAGCAGCAGCTGCTACGGCGCCCTTCGTAGATTTCTTCATGAGAGATTTCCGTCCGTTTGAGTTAAGGCTTGACCGACAAGACCGAGCCAGGGTTTCCCTCCCCAACGACAAAGATGTACGGCCAAGACACACCGCGAGGTCAAATGGAAAAAGATGGCCCCAACGGGCTACGGCCATGAAAAAAAGATGGCCCCAACGGGCTACAACCTCTGGGCTGCTATAACCAGTCCACAAGACTGTGGCCATGAAGCCAGTTGCTTGCCGGAGACTCGGCCCGCCGTCGCTATAACAAGGTGAACGTGACCGTCAAATCAGCTGAGGTGTTTCCGGCACTGTCTGCCGCATGGACCTTGAAGGTAAAGGTGGGAAACGAACCGACATAAGCCGTACTTGGATTCACATTGACTGACCAATTCGAAGAGCTCAATGCAGCGCCAAAGAACGACGAGCAGTTGGCGGTCGAATAGACGCCACTTCCGTTCATGCACATTGTTGCTTCAGCGAGAATGGCTCGTTGGAGGTTCCAATCGACGAAAGCCGTCCCGCTTACCGGGTCGATCGCAGTGCCGCAAGCCGATTGCGAAGAGGTGCAATTCGCTCCGAGACCATTAAGAAGGCCAAGCAGGTTGACGCTGAGTCCGGGGTTCGGATAGGTCACGATGAGAACCGGCGCGGTCCCGTCAATGTAAAACGTCCGGCTGGTCGTGCCGGTGTTGCCGGCGATGTCGGCCGCACGCGTCAAATTGCCACTCACTCATCGACGCGCACCTACGACTGTCGTTGAATCGTTCATGATTTTAAAATGCAGATTCTTACGTAACGGTCACAAAACGGCAAACATGGTCTTGGAGGACTAGTTGACGTAGTCACGAGATGTTTGGTGCCGCTTTACCCGTCGCATCGCCTCAGTGCAAATCATTCCCATCATCAATCCCCGGAGTCCCCGCCTGCGCAGACAACGGCAGGTCCATGACCACGGTCGTCCCTTCCCCCTCGACCGAAGTCAGTCGCAACTCTCCGCCGTGGTCCTCGACGATTTGTTTGACGATAGCCAGCCCGAGGCCGGTGCCGGGAATCGCCTGGGCCGTGGCGTTGCTCGCGCGATAGAACCGGGTGAACATTTTTGCCTGGTCGTCGGCCGGGATACCGATACCACGGTCCTGGCAGGTGAAAACCACCCGGCGGGCGCCCCGGTCCACCGTGCACCTGATGGTCACCACGCCTCCTGGGCGGCTGAACTTGATAGCGTTGGAGACGATGTTGACGACCGCGCGTTGAAGGTGTCCCCTGTCGCCCTGGACGATCGCCTCCTCCGAACCGGCGTCGATGTCGAGCTCAATGACGCCGCTTCGCGCGAGCGGGGACAATTCCTGCCCGGTGTGGGTGATCAGCTCACGCATGGACACCGGGACGATGGTGACCTTGAGGCCGCCACTTTCGATCCGGTTGAGCACCAACAGGTCCTCGATCAGGCCGCGCAGGCGACTCGCGTTGCGGTCGATCACTTCGAGCATCCGGTGCTGCTCCACCGTGAGTTCGCCGGCGTCTCCGTCCTGAAGCAGCTCCAGATAGCCGCCGATCGAGGTCAGTGGCGTCCGCAGTTCGTGGCTCACCGTCGCCAGGAAGTCGCTCTTCTGGCGGTCGAGCCGTTCGAGCCGTTCGACGTACTCGCTCTGGTGCTCCCGGTAATCGGCCTCCACGATGACCCGAGCCACGAACGCGGCAACCTGCTGGACGGCGCCGGTCTCGGAATCGGTCCACCCACGGGGCTCATGGACCATGAGGACGTAAATGATCCCGATGACCCGGTCGCCAAGCCCGATGGGGACCATGATGACCGCGCGTGCGCCGGTCGCGCGGTGAAAGAACTGGGCTTGCTCGCGGGACTGCACCTCCGGCGCGAGATAGTCGTCCCGAGCCGCGAATCCCTCCGCCAGCCACAACTCCTCGGCTAGCCCGCCGATGTGCGCAAGCAGATCGTCCGGGATATCCCCCAGTTGCGGCAGGTCCGGCAGATGCCATTGGGCGCCGAGCAGCACCTGGTGGTCGGCATCGACGGTGTTGGCCATGACCCGGTCGACGCCGAGCCCCTCGCCCAACGCGGCGCACAGGACGTCCAGTGCTTGCTGGGTGTCTGTCGCCGTACGGATGGCACGCTCGATCTCGAAGGTGAGCTGGTGCATGCTCAGACCGCGTGCTTGGGTTTGCTGCAGAACGAGCTTCTGCTCCGTGAGTGCGTTGAAGTCGGCGGCAAGGAACCGGAGCTCCAGGGAACCCTGATCCTCGCGAGCGCGCGCACCTGGCTCGCCCTCGCGCTGACGGGTCACCGTGCCACGAAGCTCAGCTATTGGTCGGCTTATGGAGCGCGCGGCCCGGCGGCCCAGGACGAACGTCGCCACCAGTGCCGCAAGGGTGGCAACGATGGTCGCTGCCATTCCTGCCGCCCCTGTCGTCCGTGACGCACTCCGGCTCTGATTGCGCTCAGTCTCGAGGTGCTCGCCGAGCGCGGCGTTAGTCCGACGGAAGCGGTCGAACGTCACGCGGCCCTGAGGCACATCGACCCGCTCGCCTCGGACCACAGCTTGCTTCGCGCTCTCCACGTAGGCCCACCACTGCTTCACGGCGAGGCGCTGACGGCCCTCTAGGCCCGTATGCAGCGCGTCGTCGTCACGCCTCGCCAGCGCGAGCTTGTCCTCCAGCGTCGCCAGCGCTGCCATCGTTCGCGCCTGAGCACCGCCGTACAGCGTCAGCAGCTCCGGGTCGCGGGAGAGCTGATATCCATGCAGCGCGGTCTCGGCATCGGCCATGGCTTGCCGGATCTGAATGTTGGCGTCGACGGCGGGGCCGATCGCGAGGGTCAACCGGTTGACCTCGTTGGCCTGGATCTGCAGGGCCCCGACGGCCGTGAAACAGACCAGGAAGAGCAGTGCCCAGAGCACAGAGAGGTAATGCCGCAGGCGGGTGGCGATCGTCGACGCCGCGGCCCTCCGGCGACGGCGCAGGTCAATCATCGTTTCTTGCTGCGGTCACCGCGAGGGACTCGTCGCCGAAGCCCTGCCGGGTCATTGTCCCCCAGACCTGCTTCTTGCCGCGCAGACTTGCCCACCACCCTTCCAGACGCCACCATGCCGTCGCCTGGCGGTAGCCGACGTTTTCCAGCACCGAGGCCAGCAGGATCGCCCACAGGTCACGCCAACGGGTGTACTTGTGAAAAGTCAGCTCCTCGATAACCATGGCGACCAGCGTCACCAGGATCGCGTAGCCGTAGGCCACGGTCAGGAACATCAGCGCGTATGTCGTGCTGACCGCCCCGAGCGCGAATCCGAGCACGACCAGGGCGAGACCGACAAGCTCCAGCAGCGGTGCGAACAGCTCGAAAGCCCAGTAATACGGGAGGGCCACGAGCCCGACCCTGCCGTAGCGGGGGTTGAAAAGCATCCTTCGGTACATCCACAAGGTCTCCCACAGCCCACGGTGCCACCTCTTGCGCTGGGTGCGGAGCACTGTGGTGGTCACCGGCACTTCCGTCCACGACACCGGCTCGGCCACAAACCGCACGCGATAATCCCGGCGGTTCTCAATCATGTGGCGGTGAATCCGCAGGACGAGTTCGAAGTCCTCGCCGATGCTGTCGGGGTTGAGACCGCCGACGTCCACCAGGACGTCACGCCGGAACATGCCGAACGCTCCGCTGATCAGGATGAGCCCACCGAACCGAGACCAACCCGTGCGCCCGAGCAGGAAGGCCCGCAGGTACTCGACGACCTGAATGCGGACGATCCACGCCCTGGCGAGGTTGACCTCGACGATGCGTCCGTCGACGACCTTGCATCCGTTGACGGCGCGGATGACCCCGCCGGTCGCGACGACGCGGGTGGGGTCCTCGGCAAACGGCTTGCTGACCCCGTTGAGCGCATTCGGATCCAGGATCGAGTCGGCGTCGACGAACACCAACAGCGGCTCGACAGCGGCGTTGATGCCGACGTTGATCGCATCCGATTTGCCGGAGTTCTCCTTACGCACCACCACCAGTCGGGTACGTCCGTCCCGCGGGATATGAACGTCGATGATGGCGCCCCGGGTTGGCACGTCGGAGGGCACCTCACGCTGAATGGGCACGAGGTCGAAGGCCGCTCGCAACTTGTCGAACATTGCGTCGGTACTGCCGTCGTCGACGACGATGACCTCGTGGCGTGGATAACGCATCGACAGCATGGCCTGCACCGAGGTGACGATCACCGCCTCCTCGTTGTAGGAGGGCAGGACGACCGAAACCCCTGGCGCCAGTCGGCTGGCCACGGTTTCTTCACGACCGGCGTAGCCCGTACGGCGGTTCTGGCGCAGGAACTCCCACGCGGCCAGACCCATCAGCACCAGCAGCGAGGTGTTGACGACCAGGAAGTAGATGAGCACCGGAATGGCGACCAGGTCCATGATCGTGGAGACGACTTGACGCGAACCCTCCAGGAGGTCCAACCAGGTCATCAGGACCCTTCTGCCTTGACTGGCAACTGTCCACGCAGCCCGGCCAAGTCAAGGGCACCGCGCGCCACCCGCGCGCTGGGAGACTGCCGGGCAGTAACCGTCTTAAGTCTGGCGATGCCTTCGGAGCCGATCCCGACCAAGGCGTCGGCGGCCAGCTGTGCGAGCCGGCGGGCACCATCATCGAGCAGCCCAATGAGGGTGTCGAGGCTTTCGCGCTGTCCCAGGTCGCCCAGAGCGGTGGCGCAGGTGCGCCTCAACACGGTCGTCTCGGGCGCTTGCGTATGCCGTGCGAGGGCAGCCACGTCCTCGGCACCGCCGACCCGGCCGAGCGCCACCGCGGCACTGGCTCTGACGTCGCACTCGCTGTCCGTGGCGAGAAGGATGCGCAGCTGCGGGGCAGCTGAGGAGAAGGTGCCGTGGCCCGCCACCGTGGCACAGACGTTGCGCACAGTCGCGTCCTCGGAGGCCAGACCGATCTGGAGTGCCGGTGCGATCTGAACGCCCATGGCCAACAATGCATCGACTGCGACCCAGGCCGGCAGACCAATCAGTTCGCGATGAGTGGGTAACGCCAGCAGGACGCCGCTCGCCGCCGACGGCTCGCCGATGGCACCCAGGGCTCGGGCGGCTACCAGCCGGACATCCGCATCAGGGTCACCGAGAAGCGGCAGCACGAGCGCGGCGCTGTCCGGATCACGAACCAGGCCGAGCAGGTATGCCGCGCGGGCGCGTCGGACGGCTGACCGCGAGTTCAGCATCCTCGAGGCCCGCTCAATCTCACCGTGCGAGCGCAACAACTCACCGAGGTCGCCAGCCGGTGTGCCTCGAACCTTGGGCAGCAAGGCGACCACGCTGCCGCGCAGGCGATCCCAATCGGGCGCCGGGACGGAATACAGTGCGGCTTTGGCCTCGCCGTCCTCATCCTCGCCGGAAGCCATCATTATCAATGCGCGTCGATAGGGCGCGAGCAAGGCCGTGGACCTGATGCTGGCACGACCACGACGGAATTTGGCGATGACGATCACCGCGACCGACAACGCACAGGACAGGCCGATGGCCACAGCAGCAATCAGGAGGACCTGACCGACGCTCACCTGTTGCCCCGCTCGAGAAGGGCGTTGACACGGTGCAACAGCTCGCGCGGGCTGAATGGCTTGATGACATAGTCACTCGCACCAGTGGCGAACCCGGCGTCGATGTCGGAGTCGCGTGATCGCGCAGTGAGCAAAATGACGTCCAGATCCTTAGTAGCCTCGTTCGCCCGCAACTTACGGAGCACGTCAATGCCAGAGAGCCCAGGCATCATGACGTCAAGGATGGCCAGCCTTGGAGGGTTGGCCTCGATGGCTGCGAGGGCTGCCACGCCGTCAGCAACAGCCACGACCTCATACCCGGCCTTGCCCAACTTGAAGGCTACGAGATCCAGGATGTCATGGTCGTCGTCGGCCACAAGGATGCGCGTTTTGACTGGCTCAGTCACCTTTGAAACTCCCCCTGACACTGTCTCTGCCGATCGCAGATATTCCAGCTCAAACTTACCGTCTCATCCCGACACTGGCATTGTCTCGCTGTTTGAGGCCAGTGAGTGTCAGACGACTGGTTCTGCTTCAACTTTCTCGGCTAACGTATTGAACCACGACGGGTCGGCACTGCCCGCAAGTCTCAACGCTCTCCCCCGGCAGACGTCCGCAAGGTCGAACGGAGTAGGGCCCCCGAAGATCGTCATTGCGGACTGTCTTCGGGGGCCGGTTTGAGGAAAGCAGTGACTACCAGCCGCGCTCGGCGAGGCGGTGCGGCTCGGGGATTTCTTCGACGTTGATGCCGACCATGGCCTCGCCCAGTCCGCGCGACACCTTGGCAATGACATCAGGGTCATCGAAGAACGTAGTCGCCTTGACGATGGCCTCGGCTCGTTCGGACGGATTGCCGGACTTGAAGATGCCCGAACCAACGAAGACGCCCTCGGCACCGAGTTGCATCATCATGGCCGCATCCGCGGGAGTGGCAATGCCACCCGCGGTGAACAGGACGACGGGAAGTTTGCCGGCAGCGGCAACTTCTTTGACGAGTTCATAAGGGGCCTGGAGATCCTTGGCCGCGACGAACAATTCGTCTTCGCTGAGCGTCTGGAGCCGGCGGATCTGACCACGGATTTCGCGCATGTGCTTGGTCGCATTGGAAACGTCACCGGTGCCGGCTTCACCCTTGGAGCGGATCATCGCCGCGCCCTCGGTGATGCGGCGCAACGCTTCGCCAAGATTTGTCGCCCCACAGACGAACGGCACAGTGTATTGCCATTTGTCGATGTGGTTGGCGTAGTCGGCAGGAGTCAGGACCTCGGACTCATCGATGTAATCCACACCGAGAGACTGCAAGACCTGGGCCTCGACAAAGTGACCGATGCGGGCCTTCGCCATGACCGGGATGGACACCTCGGCGATGATGCCGTCGATCAGGTCGGGATCGCTCATACGGGCGACTCCGCCTTGCGAACGAATGTCGGCCGGGACACGTTCGAGTGCCATGACGGCAACGGCTCCGGCATCTTCGGCGATTCTGGCCTGCTCGGCATTGACGACATCCATGATGACGCCGCCCTTGAGCATTTCTGCCATGCCGCGCTTGACGCGTGCCGTGCCGATCGCGGTTTCTTCGTTGTTCACTCTTGCCGTCCCTTTATGATGTCGCCTTCGTGATGTTGCCCTTACTGACCAATCGAGTCTACTCGTCTGTCGCGCGGCAAATCACACAGGACGTCTTCTGGAGGATCGGGCGAAACGACGTCGATTAGGTGATTTCGGGCCTGCCACCAGCACCATGTCGGCCACGTGGGCGAACTTCTGTCTGACCCGGCCTTGGGCGAGGCCGTGCTTACGTTCGGCCAGATCGATTGTGCGCCTGCCTCGGACATCTATGGAGTTGGCCCGACGCCCTGCGAGCAACTTGGTAAGAAGGAAACGCAGCACCATCGATCTGCCGATCGAGCGGGAGCGCCTGATACCAGGCATGTGCGCCGAGAGGATCGACCTCTGTCACATGTAATAGTGTCAATTTCTTCCGTCGCTGACCCGGTGGGCGACTACACCTCAGGGCGGTCGAAGGCTTGTTTGTGGACCATCATCATCCGCTGAATGACGGTGATTACGCTTGCCACGGCGAGCACCCACAAGCCAATTTCGATCAGGACCGGCAGGTCCAGCATTGCGGCCAATCCGGTCGCAGTGAGGATGGCAACGAGCCGGTCCGCACGTTCGGCAATGCCGCCCTTCGCCGTCATCCCAAGGCTTTCGGCCCGGGCACGCGCATACGACGTCAATGCGCCGAAGAAAAGACACGCCAGGCTCAGGCTCAGATAGAGCGTCGAATCGCCCTCGCCCGCATACCAAAGCACGAGTCCGGCGAAGATTGACGCATCGGCCACGCGGTCGAGGGTCGAGTCGAGGAACGCTCCCCATGCGGACGACTGCCCCGATTTGCGGGCCATGTAGCCGTCGAGGATGTCAGAGAACACGAAAAACACGATCACGAGGACACCCGCGAGGAACTGACCACGAGGGAAGAACCACAGTGCCGCAGCGCTTACGCCAAGGGTGCCGACGATGGTCACCCAGTCGGGCTTGACGCCGAGTCGGAGCAAAAGGTCACCCAACGGCGCCCATACGTTGCTCCAGAACTGACGGAAGCGTTCGAGCATCTATTTCTCCTCGGGCCAGGCGGCCGCGAGGAGTTCGCGGGTCTCGCCGAGTAATTGCGGAATGGTCTTGGTCTGGCCAATGACTGGCAAGAAATTGGAATCGCCGCCCCAGCGTGGGACAACGTGTTGATGAAGGTGCGCTGAGATGCCTGCGCCGGCGATGGCGCCCTGATTCATGCCGAGGTTGAACCCATGCGGTTGGCTGACGACCCGGAGGACGCGCATGGATTGCTGGGTCAGCGCGGTGACTTCGGCGGTCTCGCCATCGGTGAGGTCGGTGTAGTCGGCGACGTGACGATAAGGACACACGAGGATGTGGCCGGCGTTGTAGGGGTAGAGGTTGAGAACGGCATAAGCCGCCTCTCCCCGATGCACTATCAACCCTTCGGCATCATTCATCGACGGGATCTGGCAAAACGGGCAATCGGCCGCGTCGCCGCTCGACGGTTTGTTCTCACCCTTGATGTAGGCGATCCGATGCGGCGTCCAAAGCCGCTGGAATGAATCGGGTTCGCCCACGCCGCCCTGCTGCCCATCAACGTGCGGCGTGACCTCGCTCAAACCTGCGTCCTCTGCTCGACCGTGTCGACGATCCGCCGGATGGCTTCATCGACCGGTACGGCGTTGTCCTGCTCACCGCTGCGATAACGGAAGGACACCGCATTCGCCTCGATGTCCTGGTCACCGGCGATCAGCATGAACGGAATCTTCTGCGTCTGGGCATTGCGGATCTTTTTCTGCATCCGGTCGTCGGCCACGTCGACCTCTGCGCGGATGCCCTTGGCCTTGAGTTGCTTCTTGAGTTCATACAGATAATCCGTATGCCGTTCGGCGACCGGGATGCCGACAACTTGCACGGGCGCGAGCCATGGCGGGAACGCGCCGGCATAGTGCTCGACGAGTACGCCCATGAACCGCTCGATCGAGCCGAACTTGGCCGAATGGATCATCACCGGTTGCTGGCGGCTGCCGTCTGCGGCGACATACTCCAGCCCGAACCGTGCAGGCTGGTTGAAGTCGTACTGGATCGTCGACATCTGCCAGGTCCGGCCGATCGCGTCCTTGACCTGCACCGAGACTTTCGGACCGTAGAACGCCGCGCCACCGGGGTCCGGCACGAGTTCCAGACCCGTCGCCGTGGCTGCGTCCCGCAAGACATTGGTGGCGACTTCCCAGTCCTCCGTCGAACCGATGAATTTGTCCGAGTCTCCGCGAGTCGACAACTCAAGATAAAAGTCGTCAAGACCGAAGTCGCGCAGCAGGCCGAGCACGAAGTCGAGCAGCTTCGTGATCTCCGCTGGCGCCTGCTCGGGAGTGCAATAACTGTGCGAGTCGTCCTGCGTCATGCCGCGGACGCGGGTCAATCCGTGTATGACACCGGACTTCTCATAGCGATAGACCGATCCGAACTCGAAGAGCCGCATCGGCAAATCGCGGTATGACCGTCCGCGTGACCTGAAAATCAGGTTGTGCATTGGGCAGTTCATCGCCTTGAGGTAATACTTGCTGTTCTCCATCTCCATCGGCGGGAACATGGTGTCCGCGTAGTACGGCAGGTGTCCCGACGTCTCGAACAGTCCCTGCTTGGAGATATGCGGCGAGCCGACATAGTCGAAGCCCTCGTCGATGTGCCGGCGCCTCACGTAGTCCTCCATCTCACGCTTGATCACACCACCCTTGGGATGGAAAAGCGCGAGGCCCGAGCCGATCTCATCGGGGAAGCTGTAAAGGTCGAGTTCGGCACCGAGGCGACGATGGTCGCGGCGCTGCGCTTCCTCGATGCGATGCAGGTGCTCGTCGAGGGCTTCCTTGGTTTCCCAGGCGGTGCCGTAGATGCGCTGCAACTGCTTGTTCTTCTCGTTCCCACGCCAGTAGGCGGCTGCACTGCGCATGAGTTTGAAGGCCGGAATGCGTTTGGTGGTCGGCAAATGCGGTCCCCGACACAAGTCGGTCCAGACGATCGAACCGTCGCGTTTCAGGTTGTCGTACATTGTCAGGCCGCCCTCGCCGACCTCGACGCTGGCGCCTTCAGCCGCCCCTTCCAATGACTCTGCGCTTGCAGTGCTTTTCAAGCCGATCAGCTCGAGCTTGTAGGGCTCATCCGCCAGTTCTTCGCGGGCGGCGTCGTCGCTGATATCGCGGCGATCGAATTTTTGCCCCTCCTTGATGATCTTGCGCATCCGCGACTCGATCTTTTCAAGGTCCTCAGGGACGAAGGGCTCCTCGACATCGAAGTCGTAATAGAAGCCGTCACTGATCGGCGGACCGATACCGAGTTTGGCAGCCGGGAAGATTTCCTGCACGGCTTGGGCCATGACGTGCGCGGCCGAGTGGCGGAGAATGTTGCGGCCATCGGCAGAGTCGATCTCGACGCCCTCGACGACATCGCCTGGACTGAGTTCATAGACCAGGTCTTTGAGTTCGCCGCCGACTCTGGCAGCGATGACGGCGGGGTTTTCGGCAAACAATTGCCACGCCTTGGTGCCCGTTTCGACCACTTCTTCGCTGCTCTTGTCGGCTTTGAGGACGGTGATCTTGATTTCGGGCACGAGGATTCCTTGCGGTATGGACGGGCTCGACGAATAGCCCGTGCTGGTTACCGCGATCATATCTGAGCCCTGAATCAGCGTGACTGACGGTTGAGAAGCCTCGAAACCGAGACGTAAATTGCCGCTGATTTGCCGTGTCGGTGGTCTCGTTCAGAGTCGAAGTGGGATCGTTTTGTAGTTCTTGATCGGGCGGCACGGTCCGGTGTATTTCAGCGTGCCAAACCTGTCTTCATACACATGCACGAGGTGGATCGACTGGCCCGACTCCCCTCCGGACAGCAAACGTGCTGTGCCTCGAATGGTGAGGATGGCGCGAACGTCGGTGCCGGGTGCTGGCCAAGTTGGACCACGGGATCGGGCTAGGGCTCTTCTCAGACAGCGACGAGCGAGCGCCACATCAGGTGGAGGCCGACATAGCCTTCGGTTGGATGCCGAAAACTTTCGGGAACAGTCGCCAAGATCTCGAAGCCGACGGACTGCCAGAGATGTACGGCGTGGACGTTGGTCTCGACGACCGCGTTGAACTGCATCGACCGAAAACCGTCGTCTCGCGCCTCGGCAATCACGTGCTCAACCAGCGCCTTGCCGACACCACGGCCTCCGTACTCGGCTCCCACCATAAAACTCGCCGTCGCGACATGAGATCCGCCACCGCCCTGGTTGGGTCCGGACTTCGCGGTGCCAAGAACCGTGCCGCCCTCGTCAACCGCGACGAAGGTTCGCCCTGGCGCAGTCTGCATCCACCAAGACCGACAGGCGTCCTCGCCGGCGTCGGGGTTCCACGTGTAAGTTTCCCCGGTCCGAATGGTCGCCAGGACGATCGGCCACATCTGTGCCCAGTCTTCGTCGGATGCGTCTCGTATGTTCACAACGCCACTGTAATAATCAGGCGGGCACTGGTGTCAATCGGGCACAGTGGCCAATCAGGGATAGTGTCCAATCGGCACAATCAGGAGACGGCATGGCATCCATCGGCATCATTGGCTCCGGTTTCGGCGCGCTCGCGGTCGCGGTCGAACTTACCCGGGCTGGCCACTCCGACCTGCGCCTTTGGGAACGCTCGACCGACATCGGCGGCGTCTGGCGCGACAACACCTACCCCGGCGCGGGCTGCGATGTGCCTTCGCCTCTCTATTCCTTTTCCTTCGAACCCAATCCCAATTGGTCCCGGCGTTATGCGCTTCAGGAGGAGCTCCACGCCTACATCAAAAGCGTTGCCGGCACGTACGGCATCACTCCCCTGGTCCAATTCGGGCGCGAGGTCATCGCCGCGTCCTATGACGATGACGCGGCGAATTGGACGGTGGCCTTCGCCAGCGGTGAGCAGCAAACCGTCGACATACTCATCAGCGCGGTCGGCCAATTGTCACGCCCACGACTGCCCGACATCAAAGGCATCGAGACGTTCCAGGGCACGTCGTTTCACTCCGCCGCGTGGGACCACAATTTCGATCCCACCGGCAAGAAGATCGCCGTCGTCGGAGCCGGCGCGAGTGCAATCCAGTTCGTGCCACATTTGGCCGACAAAGCGGCCGAACTACTCGTCTTCCAGCGCTCGGCGAACTACATAATGCCCAAGCCCGACAGCCCGTATCGTTCCCTCCACAAGGCGCTTTATCACCGCATTCCCTTCACGCAGCAGATTGAACGCGGCATCATCTGGACGATCATGGAACAGTTTTCGCGAGGCTTCAACGACACCTCACGCGTCGGCAAGGTCAACAAGGCGCTCGCGATGCGTCATCTCAAAAGTCAGGTGCCCGACCCCGAACTTCGGGCTAAACTCACGCCCGACTATCCGATCGGCTGCAAACGCATATTGTTCTCCAACAACTACTATCCGACGCTCGCCAAGTCCCACGTCGATGTCGTCACCTCGTCGGTCTCCGAGATCACTGCGGGAGGGGTTCGGACCGCTGGCGGCCTCGACTATGACGTCGACGCGATCATCTACGGCACCGGTTTCGATGCACAGGACTTCCTTTCCTCGATCGACATCATCGGCTCAGGCGGACAGAAACTGGCGGCCCAATGGTCCGAAGGCGCGCACGCCTACCTCGGTATGTACGTGCCGAACTTCCCCAACCTGTTCGTGACCTATGGCCCGAACACCAATCTTGGCGGCGGGTCGATCATCTACATGCTGGAGACCCAGGCAGCTCATATGCGCCAGGTGATCGACCGCCTGGAGGCCGGCAACTACCGGTCAGCCGAAGTCACGCCGGCCGCCGACGAGGCCTACGACAAGGACATCCAGACCCAGCTCGAGCATTCGCCATGGGCCGACTGCAACAACTGGTATCGCCACAAATCCGGCCGCATCACTTCCAACTGGCCAGGCGCGACCCTGCCGTTTGCCAAACGGACCAAGACGCTCGAGCCCAAAGCGTTCTCATGGTCATGAGCGCCTATCCGCCGTCACCGTGGAAGCTCACGGCCCACGCCTATATCGGGCTCTATCTCTTGCCGGCCGCGCTCCTGCCGGCTCCGCATTCGCCGGCGACCAAGCCCATCACGTTCTTCGGTCGCGGCCTCGTCGCTGTCGCATTCTTCGTCTATGAAAAGCCGAGTCCGCTGACCTACAACGAGATCATGTCCACAGTCTTTGTGCGCAAAGGCTGGCGGCCGCTCGTGTCGATCACCAAGATTTGGGTCGACAGCGAGGCGTCCCGAGACGGCGGTCGTGCCTTGTGGGCGATCCCGAAGGAGCTCGCCACCTTTGGTGTCCGCCCGCATTCCTCGTATGCCGCTTCCCAGGGTGAGACAACGATCGGCTCGCTCGACGTTCATCGCGCAAAGACCTTTCCGGTAGCATTGCCGGTCAGCTTCAGCGTTGCCCAGGATCGAGACAATCGGCTGGTCGTCACGAAGATTCGCGGCCATGGGCGAACCGGTTTGGCGCGGGTCCATTGGGCCTTCAACCCCGACGGACCGCTGAGTTATCTCGTGGGCCGCAAGGCATTCCTGACTCTTGTCCTCAAGCCGTTGCGGCTCGTCTTCGGCGACTGATTCGCGGGCCGGCCGATTTTGCCTCAGGCCCTGGTCACCGGTTCATGCTTCTCATAGGCGCTGACGACTCCGTCGCGATGGTGCAACAGCCACCACTGGCCCTTCTTGATAGTCGTGTCGGCCGGAGGCCGGACGTAGGGGCTGTT
>JACMOZ010000061.1 GCA_014377785.1 Aeromicrobium sp. | reverse complement strand
GAGAAAGGCGTGGTGAAACCACCAGATAGCGTTCGAGTCGTAGCCTCGGGTCATCTGAAAGACCTGTTTCATCTGCTTGAGACGACCGGGCTCTTTCGCTGCCTTCGGAGCCGAATTTTGGGTGCGTGCCATGAGATAAGGATACGACCTGTCCGTGGCTATCTGGTCCCCCACACCCGCGGACCGGCTTGCCCTGTCCACCACTATGCCCGGTGAGTGGGCGTGGCTGTTTCCGGCCCTCGAGACTCGCACCATGGAGACCGTCGGAGGTTATCGACTCGTGCGCAAGCTCGGTGCGGGGGAGCGGGCAGAGATTCACCTCGGCCACGCCGGATCGAGTCAGCCGCCGACCGGTGATCGGATCGCCGCGATCAAAATCTTCCGGCCGTCGACCGACGATGCGAGCGTTGACCGCGAAATTGAGGCGCTGGCACGGGCATCGTCCCGCCACCTTCTGGAATTGAAAGACCTCGCAACGGGTCGGGATGGGCGGCCATGCCTCATCCTGCCGCGCCTCGGATCGGGCAATCTGGGGCGACTGTTGGCCGTTCGTGACGACCTGCAGGCGGGGGAGGCCGTCAGCATCCTTGTTCCACTGGTCGAAGCGGTACAAGAACTCCATCGAGTAGGTGTCGCGCACGGTGCGGTGGCACCAGCGTCGGTGCTTTTCGACGACGGGGGAGCCCCGGTGCTCGCGCGATTCGGCGAAGTCAGCCTGATCGGTGATTTTCCGACAACCGACTGCGGTCAGAGTCTCACGTGGGCGTTTCTCGATGAGGAGCAACGCGCAATCGATGATCGAGCCGGGCTGCGGGATCTCGTCGGCACCGTGCTTGATCGGCTCAGTGGGGGAGCAAATCCCCGGTCCCTCGCAACCCTCCGCGACTGCGTCGACGGGCCGCCGCCGACCGACCGGGAACTTGCCAGGCTCATCGACCTGTTGTTCGACCTCGCGCCAGCGTTATCGATCCGATTCGATAACCAGGCGCCTCGGGAGGAGTCGGAATCACTGTCCTCCAATCGGGTGGACTGGCATCCGGACAGCCCGGGGGATGAGCTCGAGCAGAATGCTGTACTGCAACCGGGCGTGCTTCCGACTGTCAGCGGGTCAGCGATCCCTGTGTCGTCATTATCTGTGCCGTCATCACCTCTACCGTTGCAGGCGAGATCGATAATTCTGAGCGATCGGCAGGAGCATCCGCTGGCGAAGCTTGGCTCGCGGATCGTCGCTATCCTCGCTCCGGTTCGCACTCCGATCTGGATCGCAGGCGGTGCCGGGCTTGGCGCTTTGGTCGTCGCGCTCACGGTGATTCCGACCGCTCACCCGGAGACCGCAACCGAGCCGTTTGCGTCTGCCTCCCCGTCGGTCACGCGGATCGCTAAAGCATCCGGCAGCGCGGCCGACATCGCGCCAACGAAGCGGGCGGCGACCGATTCGGGAGCCGCTTCGGCCATCGAGGGTGAGGATCCTCTCGCCGCTGCGCGAGCTCTTCTCGCCGCACGTACCCAGTGCTTTATCGCGCAGTCGCTGACCTGTTTCACCACTGTCGACCAGGCCGGGTCGGCAGTGATCGAGGCGGATCGCGATCTCGTCCGTCGGCTGAAAAAAGGGCAGCCGCTCCCCGCAGAGGCGACACTCGATGGCTTCACGCCCCGCCTTATCCAGCAGCTCGGCGACTCCGCAATCATCCAACTAATCGCGGCTGACGGCAGCGCGATAACCGAAAAGAATCCGGCCCCGCTTCTCCTGGTGCGAAACGAGGCCGGATGGCGTATCAGGGATCTCGCACTCGGCTAGCCCTTGTGTTCGATCACGACGGGCTGCTGTGCGACGGGTTGCTGTACGGCGCGCTGCTGCACAGCGGACTGCTATTCGGCAATACGCATCATGCGTCAGTAGCCGAGGTTGCCGACGAAGTCGCCGCCCTCCAGCCGCGTCTTCACAGCCACAAGGAAGCGTGCCGCATCCGCACCGTCGACGATGCGGTGATCGTACGAAAGCGCGAGAAAGACCGTTGAGCGGATCGCGATGGCGTCAAGGCCATCACTCGACACAACGACCGGCTTTTTGGCGACGATTCCCGTTCCGAGGATCGCGGACTGGGGAAGAAAGACAATCGGGGTATCGAACAGCGCGCCGCGCGAGCCGGTGTTGGTCAGCGTGAAGGTGCCCCCGGCTAGTTCGTCCGGCTTGAGCTTGTTGTCGCGAGTACGAGCGGCGAGGTCGGCAATCTGGGCGGCGAGACCGGCAAGGTCGAGGGAACCGGCATCCCGGATCACGGGCGTCAACAGCCCCCGCTCCGTGTCGACGGCTATTGACATGTTTTCCTGCGACGGATAGACAATCGTGTCCCCGTCGATCGTCGCGTTGATTATCGGGAAAGCCTTGAGGGCCTCGGCCGCCGCCAGCGCGAAGAAGGGAAGGAACGACAGCTTCTGGCCCGTCTTGGCCAGGAACTCCGCTTTCACGGAATCGCGGAAGTTGGCGACGAGCGTGACATCGACCTCGACGACCGAGGTGAGCTGGGCCGAGGACTGCATCGAGATGACGGCACGATCGGCGATCACTTTGCGAAGACGCGACATCGGAACACTTGTGCCGCGAAGCGGAGAGATCTCGAGGGGCGCTACCGAAACTGCCGGCGTCACCGCAGAAGCAGCGGCGATCTCACTTGATGCGGCGAGCAGGTCTTCCTT
>JACMOZ010000498.1 GCA_014377785.1 Aeromicrobium sp. | reverse complement strand
TCGCCCACGATCACGAAGGGGTCGTGCAGGGAACGTCCGCGGATATGAGTGAGCGGAAGAACTTCGAGCATGCCCCGGTCCAGGATCTCCTCGATGACTTCGCTCGACGCCATCGCGCCGAGGGTATCGAAGACCGCCTGGCCCCACGGACCCATCTTTTCGGACTCACTGCCCGGCAGGTAGCCGAGTTCCTGACCGCCGACGGCATACAAGGGACGGAAGACTATGACCTTTTTGTGCTGGCGACGCTCCATGACGGCTTCGAGTCCTGCACACATCGCGAGAGCCGATTTGCCGGTGCCGGCCCGACCGCCCATCGACACGATGCCGATGTCGGGATCGAGCAGCAGGTCGAGCGCGACGCGCTGCTCGGCCGAACGGCCATGGAGACCGAAGGCTTCACGATCGCCGCGCACAAGCTGCACCTGCTTGTCGGCGGTCACCCGACCGAGTCCACTGCCCTTGTCCGACACGAGCACAAGACCGGTGTGGCACGGAAGTTCGCGTGCCTCGGGGATGTCCACGGTGCCCGATTCATAGAGCAAATCGAGTTCATCACTCTCGACCTCAAGTTCGACCATTCCGGTCCAGCCCGAATCAACCGCGAGTTCGGCGCGATATTCCTCGGCGACAAGACCGACCGACGATGCCTTGACCCGCATCGGCAAGTCCTTGGAGACGAGCGTGACATCGTGCCCTTCGTTGGCCAAATTGAGCGAAACCGAAAGGATCCGGGTGTCGTTGTCGCCGAGGCGAAAGCCGGCGGGGAGCGACTCGGGGTTGGTGTGGTTGAGCTCGACCCGGATCGAACCGCCTTCCTCCCCGATTGGGAGAGGCACGTCGAGTTTGCCGTGGGTGACACGCAGGTCATCGAGGAAACGCAGTGCCGAACGGGCAAAGTAACCGAGTTCGGGGTGGTCGCGTTTCTTTTCGAGTTCGGTGATCACGACGACGGGTATGACGACTTCGTGCTCATGGAATCGGGAAAAGGCCCCGGGATCGGCCAGGAGGACGCTTGTGTCCAGGACATACGTGCGGCGTTGCGGGCTTGTGCTCTGTTTAACAGCCACGACTGTCTCCTCGCGAGCCCGCGCGCACCCTGCGCCGGCCCTCAATTGATGAGTAGGACCAGGACTTCGCGCTCAGGGGCAAGCATCGCTAACACATCTCGAAGGTAAGGCCGCCACTCGACAAATTTGGGGCGACACGCCCGTACGCGGGTTAAGGAGAAGTAAACGTTGCGCGTCAGCGGGCTATTGGCCGAAACGGCGATCGCGGGCGGCGTAGGAACGGATCGCCCGGAGGAAGTCGACGCGGCGAAATGCCGGCCACAACGCATCACAGAAATAGAACTCCGAGTGCACGCTTTGCCACAACAGGAAACCGGAGAGCCGCTGCTCGCCCGACGTGCGGATCACGAGATCAGGATCGGGCTGGCCCTTCGTGTAGAGATGCTCGGCAATGTCGTCGACCTCAAGGGTGCTGGCAACTTCTTCGAGGGATCTGCCCTTGGCCGCCTGCTCGAGCAGCAGTGAGCGCATCGCGTCGGTGAGTTCCTGCCGGCCGCCATAACCCACGCAGATGTTAACCCGCATGCCCTCGAAGGACTCGGTCTCGCTGGCAGCCTTCTTCATCCTGGCGGCGGAGTCGGCCGGGAGCATGTCGAGGTTGCCGATGAGCTGCAGACGCCATTTTTCATGCGAGGCCAGCTCTACTATCAGGTTCTCGATGACAGCGAGAAGGCCCGCGAGTTCGGATTCGGATCGCTGCAGATTGTCGGTCGACAAGACCCACAGCGTGACGATCTCGACATCGAGTTCTTCACACCATTGGAGGAATTCGCCGATCTTGTCGGCACCGGCCTGATAGCCGTCGTCGACACCCGCGCCGGCGCCCTTGGCCCAGCGCCGATTGCCGTCCACGATGGCGCCGACGTGCTTCGGCAGACGCCGCCGATCGAGCCGGTGCTGCAACCTGCGTTCGTAGGCGCCGTAGAGGAGATCGCTCATGGCCATGCGGCTAATCTAGCCGTATGAGAGACCTTAAATCCGAGGGCCTTGCCCAAGAGGTGAGTGACCGTCTCAAAGTAAAAGTCGACGACATCAAGCCACGGCTGCGAGGAGTGCCCCACGCCGCCACCTGGCCGCTGGCATTCTTCGGTTTCCTGGTCATGCTTGTCATCGCCGACAGCATCAAGGTCCGCGCCGGCGTGGCCGTCTTCATGGTCAGCGCCCTTATGCTTTTCGGGGTCAGCGCGTTTTATCACACCGGCCATTGGTCCGAAGCCACCAAGGCACGATGGAAGCGCGTCGACCACGCCAACATTTTTGTGCTTATCGCCGGTTCTTACACCCCATTCGCCTTGCTGTTACTCGACACCAGGAATGCCTGGATCCTGTTGTCCCTTGTCTGGGGCGGCGCCATCCTCGGCATGCTGTTCCGCGTCTTTTGGATCGGCGCCCCGCGTTGGCTTTATGTGCCGATCTACCTGGCGCTGGGCTGGGCGGCCATCTTCTGGATGGGCGACTTCCAAAGAGCCGGCGGCACCGCTGTCCTCACTTTGCTCGCGGTCGGCGGTGGCCTTTATACGCTCGGCGCGATCGTCTACGGCTTCAAAAAACCCAATCCCTGGCCTCACTGGTTCGGCTTCCACGAGGTGTTCCATTCGCTCACCATCGCGGCGTTCATCGTCCACTACATCGGCGTCTCCTTGCTCGCCTACCAGCAGTACTGACAGACGCCTGCCCCAGATTTGTTCAGTCTTCGCCCGGTTGCGTCGAGTCGACTAGGCCGATCATGAACAAATCTCGGTTGTGGAATGAGCCTTTGTCCACAAATTTCCGTAAGGGGGTTCTGCGAACTCGATCGCTCTGACTTGCTGGGTGGATGCAGACACCCATTCCCGACGAAATCCGTCGACGACCGTTCACCATCGCGGAGGCCCGGTCGCTGGGCATCACTCCCAAGGCCCTCCGCGGTGTCCGTTTCCAACCCCTCTTTCCCCGCGTGTATGCGTGTCGCGAACTCGAGCTCAACCCGGTCACGCTCACTCGGGCTGCTCTACTCTGCGCAGGCGATCATGCGGCTGCGAGCCACGAATCCGGTCTCGCCGTTTGGGACGTCCACATCGGCACGCGGGGCTCGGTCCACCTTTCGACACGAAGGCGTTCACCGACCCGCGTCAAGGGCATCACCATGCACCGCGACTACCAGCTCGGAACAGTCGAAACGTCATCCGGTTGTCGTGTGCTCGCGCCGGAGCGTTGCTTGGTCGATACGTCCACTCGTCGATCGATCCCCGTCCTCGTAACGGCCGGCGATTGGCTCATACGAAATGGCCACATGACGAGTGATTCTTTCTGCACCTTCGTGACTGAGAGCCATTTCGACGGAGTCGTGCTGGCCAGACGTGTTGCGGAACTCCTTGACTCCAAATCCGAGTCGCCGCGCGAATCATTGGTCAGGACCATCATCGAACTCGCCGGGCTGCCCCGACCTGAATGCAATCGAAGCTACGGCGACGAGCGTGAGATCTTCGCCCGGCCCGACATGTCCTATGCCCAGTGGAAGGTCGCCGTCGAGTATGACGGGCGCCAACACGGATTGAGTCTCGCTCAACGGATGCGCGACATTTGGCGCCGCGAGCAGATGGAACGGCTGGGATGGGTCTTCATCGTCGTGACGGCCTCCGACCTTAGACGCCCCCGCCAGATCGTCAATCGGGTGCACTACGCTCTTCGATCCCGCGGCTACGACGGTCCAAGACCAGAGTTCCCGAACGAGTGGACGCGCGCATTCGAATACGCCGCCTGATTTGTTCAGTCTTCGCCCGGTTGATCAGACAGAACCGGTCCAGAAGCGAACAATTCTTGGGGGTCGGTGACCGGTCGCTGGCAGACGAAGTTTTTGCACAGATAGGCCGCCGGTTTTCCGTCTAGGAGTCCGCGTTGCTCGAACAGCGGTATGTCCAATCCTTCGTCGCCGGCGATGACGACGGCACCGCCGCCAGCTCCGTGCAGGGCCGCCCGATGCAACTCGCCGCGTTGATCGGCCGGGCCGACGATGGCAACTTCGAGCGGTCCCGACTGCAGCGATTCGGCCGAGGCGAGGCTCCAACCCGCGAAGCGCGGAACCTGCCGGGCCAGCGCGGCGGCCGAAGCCAATCCCGTCTCAGCGGCAGCGAGGTAAGCCGACTCGCCGGTCACCGCGGCAAAAGCAACGAACGCTGCTGTGACCGCCGACGCTCCCGACGGTGAGGCGTTGTCAGACACGTCCTTGGGACGCATGACCAGTGATTCGGCATCGCTGGAGGTGTCGAAGAAGCCGCCCGCGGGGTCAACGAAGTGATCGATGACCTGGTCGAGAAGGACGCGTGCACGATCGAGCCATACGGCATCCCCCGTCACGCCGAGCACGGCGATATAGGACTCAGCGACGCAGCCATAGTCCTCGAGGACGCCCGCGTTGGCCGACGCTTTGCCTTCGCGCGATGTCCGGATGAGCCGGCCTTCGGCCGTTGTATGCAGGGTAGCCAGCAACTCTGCGGCGCGCACGGCAGCCGCAATGAGCTCTGGTTCGCCAAGGAGCACACCGGCTTCGGCAAGTCCGCTTATTGCCAAGCCGTTCCACGCCGCCACGATCTTGTCGTCGCGAGCCGGGTAGGTCCTTGCGTTGCGGGCTTCCCGGAGGGCCGCGCGGATGCGCTCCCAGCGAGCGAGATCGTCGGGATCGTTGCGCAGTTGGAGGGTCGAAAGCCCTCGCTCAAACGTCCCGGCCGTTGTCACCGCGAGAAGTTCGGCAGCCCAATCGCCGTCCTCGACGCCAAGGACCTCGCGGAGTTGCTCCGGGTACCAGGCGTAGTAAGTGCCCTCATGGCCGTCGCTGTCCGCGTCGAGGGCAGAAGCGAAGCCACCCTCACCGGTCCGGAGTTCGGCCAGCAGAAATTGCGCCGTCTCGTGTGCGATGCGTCGTGCGAGTGGATCGCCGTCTTGCCGCCATAAATGCAAGTAGACCCTCAACAGCTGCGCGTTGTCGTAGAGCATCTTCTCAAAATGGGGGACGCGCCAAAAACGGTCGACGCTGTAGCGGGAGAAGCCACCGGCCAATTGGTCATACAGTCCGCCACGGGCCATAGCGTCACACGTGTGACCGACCATCGCGATGGAATCGGTCGATCCGGTGCGATGGGCATGACGCAGCAGGAACTCGAGGATCATCGACGGCGGAAACTTCGGGCTGGCGCCAAATCCTCCGGCGTCGGTGTCGTATTGACCGGAGAGGGCATGGGCTGCCAGGTCGAGAGCCTCCGCATCCAAGGCGACACCCTCGCCGACAGCCTCACTGCTGAGGTGCTCGACGACTTCGGCGCCAACTTTTTCGACTTCGTCACGACGGTTTTCCCAGGCGTCAGCGAGGGACTGGATCACCTGGGAGAAGGAAGGCATGTTTTGTCGTGGTTCGGCCGGGAAATAAGTGCCGGCGAAAAACGGTTTGCCGACCGGAGTCAACGCACACGTCATGGGCCAGCCACCCTGACCGGTCATGGCCTGTGTCGCCGACATGTAGACGGCATCGATGTCGGGGCGTTCTTCGCGGTCGACCTTGATGTTGATGAAGTGTGCGTTCATGAAGGCGGCGGTGCCTTCATCCTCGAAGGACTCGTGCCCCATCACGTGGCACCAGTGGCAAGCGGCATAGCCAACGCTCAACAGGATCGGTTTGTCCTGATCGGCCGCGGCGGCGAGGGCCTCGGCGCCCCATTCATACCACTCGACGGGGTTGTCGGCGTGTTGAAGGAGGTATGGGCTCGTTGCCGAGCCGAGTCGATTCACGGCTTTTTCGTGCCGGTGGACTCGCCTTCCCATGGCTGGCTCGCCTTACGCGCGTGCCGGATAAAACTGAGGAGCAGAAAAAAGGTGGCGAGGCACATCAAAGCCACTATTCCGAGCGCAACCCAGCCGGGTTTGACGTCGTTGGGGTCAAGTGGCTTTTCGCTGGCAGCGAGGACGGCGAATACGAGGCTGTTCATGAGTTAAGCGTATCTCCCACAGCCTACATGGCTACATGCCCGTAATTAACACGGTATTTGATCGAACTACGGTAAAACAGTTGGTCTTTTTATTTACCAGCGCGTTCGCAACTGCGGCCCTCAAACAATTACGGAGCGTCATCGTGCCGAACACAGTACTGAAATCCCTTTTGTCCCCACGGTCCGAAGCCGTGGTAGCGGCAACAGCCGGCGTAGTCGCGACGAATGCCGAGAAGATCACCGCCCGCTTTTATCCGCGGATGTTCGCCGAGCACCCGGAATTGCTTCGACTTTTCAACCAAGGCAATCAGGCAAACGGAGAACAGAGCCGGGCGCTGGCATCGTCAGTCGTGGCGTATGCGGTGCAATTGATCGATCCAGATGCCCCCTCATTCGACCATGTGATGAAGCGGATCGCGCACAAACACTTGTCGCTGGGGATCCGCCCGGATCAATACACGATCGTCGGCCACCACCTGCTCGCAGCGGTCGGCGAGGTGCTCGGCGACGCCGTCACCCCGGAGATCGCAACCGCCTGGGACGAGGTCTACTGGCTTTTTGCCACCCAGTTGATCGCCGAGGAGGCACGCCTCTACCAACAAGCTGGAGTAGATCCGGCGCGACCACTCCGCCCCTACCGTGTGGTCCGGCGCATCGAGGAAACCCATGACGTCGTGTCTCTTGTCCTCGAACCCGCGGACGGCGATGTCTTGCCCGACATCTCCCCCGGTCAATATGTCTCGGTCTTCGTCGACCTCCCCGACGGCTCCCGGCAACCCCGGCAATACACGGTGTCGTCCACCGCGCTGGGGACACGGCTGCAGATCACTATCAGTCGGCTGAAAGGCACCAACGGTGCGCCCGACGGCCAGGTCTCATCGTTCCTGCACGACCAAGCAGCGATCGGTGACCTGCTCGACGTCAGCGCCCCCGCCGGTGATTTCGTCGTCGGATCCTCAAACGGTCCCCTGCTGCTGGCAAGCGCCGGTGCCGGCATCACAACGGTGCTGCCCATCGTGGAGCTCATAGCCAGAACCCAACCGCAGCGCAAGGTGATCGTCGCGCATGCCGACCGGACCTCGCAGGACCATGCATTGCGCGATACGGTCCTCGCCGTCGGTCGCCAGATCGACGACTTCACCGCCTATACCTGGTATGAAACCCTCGATGACACGGACCAGCACTCAAAAAAGGGCTTCATGAATTTGTCGGAACTGCCGCTGGGCGACGACGTCCAGGTATTCACCTGCGGCCCGCTGCCGTTCATGCGCCACGTTCGGTCAAGCCTGCTGGAGCGCGGAGTCCCGGCGTCGCGGATCAGGTATGAGGTGTTCGGCCCCGACCTGTGGGAGGTCTGAAAAGCGCCGGCCCTGCTAACGCAGGCCGGCACTAGCCACATGGTCGCCGGCCCTGCTAACGCAGGCCGGCGAACAGATCGTCTTCGGGGATCGAAGTCTCCACGAAGGACTTGACGAGTTGGAAGTCCTCGGTCGGCCAGGCCGCTTCCTGGACCTCATGCGGGATCGCGAACCAGAAACCGAGCGGATCGATCTGCGTGGCGTGGGCACGCAGGGCTTCGTCACGCACCGGGAAGAAATCCGCACACTGGACCCGGGTCGTCAACCGTTTGGCGTCCTCGTCGTTGAAGACCCAGTTCCTCAGCCGTTCGGCGAAGGGGTTTTCGAGTCCATGCTTGGTCATCTCGTCATCGATGGCCTTCATCCGGGCGAAGGTCCAACTCAGGTGGTAATAGAGCTTGGAGACTTGCCACGGCTCACCGCAATCGGGGTAGGCAGCCGGATCAGCGGCGGCTTCAAAGGCATACACGCTGATCTCATGGCACTTGATGTGATCGGGGTGAGGATAACCACCGGTCTCGTCATACGTCGTGAGCACATGGGGCTTGAAGGACCGGATCAAACGGACAAGGGGCTCGGCGGCTTCAGCGAGCGGTACGGCCGCAAAGCAACCGTCGGGAAGCGGCGGCTTCGGATTGCCTTCGGGCCAGCCGGAGTCGATAAAACCAAGCCAGTCCTGCTTGATGCCGAGGATTTCGCGGGCGCTGTCCATCTCTTCGCGACGGATGACGCCTATAAGTTCGGGATTGTCGATGATGCCCGGATGGTTGAAACCGGGATTGAGGATCGACCCGCGTTCACCGCCGGTGCACGTCGCCACATGCACATTGACGCCCTCGGCGACATACTTCGCCGTCGAGGCGGCACCCTTGCTCGACTCGTCATCTGGGTGCGCATGCACATGCATCAAACGCAATTGCTCGGCCACGGTGCTCCTGTCGGTCGTCGACTCAACACAAATCCTTGCACTGTTGATGAACTCCGTCCCGCACGGGTTGATTCCCTACGCTCATCGACCCGCGGTCAGGTCCAACTGAGACAATGAGTGTATGGCCGATCTGTCCACACGTTATGGCACGCGCAAGCGTCTTCCCTGGCTCTTCCCGGTCGTCGTCGTCGTCGGCATCGTCCTCGGGATTGCGTGGGCCATTTGGGTCGCAACGGCCGACAAACCCTTTTCGGCACGGGTTTATGGCTACGAAGTCACTGGCGAACACGGGACAACCGTCAAACTCGACATTCACCGGCCACAACCACGGGCCCTCGAATGCACGGTCTACGCGCAGTCAAAAGATCATGCGATCGTCGGCGAACGTACCATCACAATTCCTGCGTCGAAGAGTGAGACCATACGCACAACAACGTCCATCGTGACCGAACGCCGCGCCGTCACGGGTGTCCTGAAGGGCTGCCAGGTTTCGCCTTGAGGTCGCGCCGATAGGGGCGCCTGTTAAGCGATATTCCCTATCGGCGCGACCGCTTAGTGCTAATCTCATGGTTCCACCCCAGGCGAAGGCCTGGGGTGCAGTACGTAGAGGAGTAAGTACATGGCTCAGCCCACCGAGCAGAGCACCATCTGGGTGACCCAGGAGGCCTACGACCGACTGCACGAAGAGCTGGATCATCTGCGCGGAGAAGTTCGCGCCGACATCACCGCAAAGATTGCGTCCGCGCGTGACGAGGGAGACCTCAAGGAGAATGGCGGCTATCACGCCGCGCGCGAAGAGCAGGGCAAGACCGAAGCCCGCATCCGCCAACTCGAAGACATGATGCGCCGTGCCGAAGTCGGCGAAAAGCGCGCCGACGACGGTCTCGTCGAGTCCGGCATGATCGTCACTATCAAGTTCAAGGGCGAAACCGAAACCGAATCATTTCTTCTGGGTTCACGCGATCTTCTGGGCCGCGATTCGGCCATCGACCACACCGTCTATTCGCCCGAATCCCCCCTCGGCGTTGCTATTCTCGGCAAGCGCAAGGGCAGCAAGGCGTCATACCAAGCACCCAACGGAAAGACCATTTCGCTCGAAATCATCGAAGCCAAGCCTTTCTGACGCATACCGTCGCCGGTTGAGGAACCGAGGGATTAACATCTCGAGGCCGGCTGCGCTTCCATGGGTTGCGTGGTCAACTCACCTGGTTTCGACAATCGGACGCCTCCGGCGTGACGCGCTCTACCCGACTGAACGCCCGACAGCAGGCGGCCTCGGTTCAGTCGCCCGTGGGCCAGGCCTGCAGGTTGATGTCGTAACCGAGTTCGGCGAGCTTCGACTTAGCCTCTTCGCGATGCTCCGCCCCCCGAGTGGCCACCTGGATGGCGACTTCCACCTTACCGATGCCAAGCGATTCCGAAGCGCGGTCGTGCGTGACGTTGAGGACGTTGAGCTCCATCTCCGCAAGATCGGTGAGCAACCGCATGAGGTTGCCCGGGCGGTCGCCGATGCGGACGCGAAACATCAGGAACCGACCCGCAGAAGCCAGGCCGTGGCGGATCACTTCGAGCAGGACGAGAGCATCGATGTTGCCGCCAGACAGGACCGCGACGATCGGGCCCTCGAAACTGGTCGGGTTTTCCAGGATCGCGGCGACGCCGGCAGCCCCAGAGGGCTCGACGAGCAGCTTCGCGCGTTCAAGCAGCATAAGCAGAGACCGGCTGAGGGACTCTTCGCTCACGGTGAGTACTTCGTCCAGATTTTCGGCGATCACCGCAAACGGAAGGTCTCCCGGGCGCGATACGGCAATGCCGTCAGCCATCGTCGGCTCCATCGTCACCTGGACCGGATGACCCGCCTGGAGCGACGGTGAGTAGGAGGAAGCGCCCGCGGCCTGCACACCGACGATGCGGATATCGGGACGAACAGATTTGATCAGCGAAATGCCAGCCGCGAGCCCACCTCCGCCGACGGGCACGAGGATCGTTTTAACGTTGGGGACTTGCTCGAGGATCTCGAGGCCGACGGTCCCCTGTCCCGCCATGATGTCTTCGTGGTCGAAGGGATGGATGAGGATCGCGCCTGTATGTTCGGCGAATTCCATTGCCGCGCCCAGAGCCTCGGTGACGCCGGCGCCGTGGAAACGTACTTCGGCGCCGTAACCCTTGGTGGCGCTGATCTTGGGCAGCGCGGCGCCTTCGGGCATGAAGATCGTGGCATCCGTTCCGAGCAACGACGCGGCGAGGGCAACCCCCTGGGCGTGGTTGCCGGCACTGGCCGCCACGACACCTCGGGCACGCTCTTCGGGGCTCAGCCGCGAGATGCGCACATAGGCTCCACGGATCTTGAACGAGCCGGCACGCTGCAGGTTTTCGCATTTGAGATGCACCGGAGTCGAGGCGATCCGGCTGAGCCAGCGCGATTCTTCGGAGGGGGTCGTGAGGGCAACGTCGCGAAGCAGTTCACGGGCTGCTTTAAGGTCGGCAAAATCCACGTGCCCACACTAATGCCCCGCGGGCCGAAAGGTCCTTAGTTGCACGGCCCTTAGTTGCACTGGCCTTAGTTGCATTGTGCAACTTGTTACATACTTGCGTCATGCAACTATTTGACCCGAGTCACGAACCGGCGACTGCCGAGGATGCCCTCGCCGTGTTGTTGATGTCGATCGGCCGGCGTATGCGTATGCGTAACGACGACGATCTCGTCGATCCCACGCAGATGCCATTGTTGTTCGCGCTCAGTTGCCGCGGCGCTGTACGCCTCAATGACATCGCCCACTCGACGCAACTCGATGCCTCAACAATTAGCCGACACGTGAAGCAATTGCTCGACAAGGGGTTGATTGTCAGTTCGCCGGACCCCGAAGATGGCCGCGCCCGGCTCGTAGAAATCTCTAACGAAGGCAGCAAAGTGCTCAGCCGTACGATCGAACACCGCCGGCGGATCGTCGCCGAAGCCCTCACCGACTGGACCCTGGACGAGCGCGAAAGCCTCCGGCTCCAACTCAACCGACTGACCGATTCATTCCAGTTGCGGGATAAGGTTTGACCCGACTTCATTGTCCCTAAGGCTTCAAACGTTGAGGGGTTCAGGCGGGTTCGGGGTCTGGTGGTTCGGCCAGCGGCAAGGACTGCTGCGACAAATCGGACAAGTGCCGAACGACGCCGTTGACGCAGGCGGCCAGGGGTACGGCGATCAGCGCGCCCACGACACCGGCCACGATCACTCCTGCCGCGATGGCGATGATGATGGCAAGCGGATGCACCGCGACGAGCCGTCCCATGATAAACGGCTGCAACACGTGTGCCTCCAATTGCTGGACGGCGATCACTGCGAGCAGCATGAACAACGCCGTCCACGGCCCCTGAGCGACCAGTGCGACCAGCACAGCGACCAAGCCCGACAAGAACGCACCGATGACCGGCACGAACGCGCCGATGAAGACCAGGACGCCGATCGCAAACGTCAGCGGGACGCCCAACACCCAAGCCGCGAAGGCGATACCCAAGGCATCGGTGAGAGCGACGAGGACCGTCGCACGAACGAATGCCGTCAAAGAACGCCAGGCGGTGTGACCCGAAGAGTCGACCCGTTCGCGCGCGGCGCGCGGGAACAGGGAGACAACCCAGCTCCAGATGCGGTCACCCTGATACAAGAAGAAGAACGCGGAGAACAAGGCAATGAAAAACCCGGCAACGATATGAGTGAGGGTGGTGCCGACTTCGCTGATGCGGGCGATGAGTGAGGTATCGCTTGACGAAATGGTGGCCGTCGCCTGGTCGACCCATTTCTGGAGTTGCGAATCGGTGACGCCGAGCGGTCCCTGGGTGATCCAATCCTGAATCTGATTGATGCCTTGGACGACATTGGCTTTGAGGTCGGTGACCTGGGTCGACAATTGCTGGCCGACGATTCCGAGCATGCCGATAACTGCCGTCAACATCACCAAGACGACGACGAACGTTGCCAGCAGTCGCGGGAATTTGTGTCGTTCGAGGAAGTCGACGCCGTTCACGGCCAGAGCGGTTACGAGCAGCGCGATCGCCACCGGCACTGTCACTTCGGAGAAATAGCGTAAAAACCAGATGCCCACAGCACCGGCCGCGGCAATGACGAGAAAACGCCATGCCCATCCTGCTGCGATCTCCACCCCAATGGGCACTTCATGCCGTTCGGACACTGATCCCACCTCCTGCAGGATGAGCCTAACCGGAACATCGGGAAGTTGGCGGCAGAGCTTCCGCTCAGGTGCGTCACGTAGTCTTGAATTGAAAGGTGGACCCGATGATCTTCAACCGTTCCAAGACAGAATTACCCGATGCCTCGAGCGCTTTGCCCGGCAGCGAAAGCCGCCGCTTTGCGGTGGGAGGCAATCATCTGGTGCTCGGCAATCCCGTCGAGGCCGAAGCGCCCGACGGTATGGCCGTCGTCGTCGTCGGACTGGGCTGTTTCTGGGGAGAAGAGCAGACGTTTTGGCAGCTTCCCGGTGTCTGGTCGACGTCGGTTGGTTATGCCGGCGGCGTCACGCCCAACCCCACTTACGAAGAAGTATGCAGCGGCCGCACCGGTCATGCCGAAGTCGTTCGGATCATTTTCGATCCGGCCACTTTGAGTTTCGCCGATCTGCTCAAGGATTTCTGGGAAAACCATGACCCCACACAGGGCATGCGCCAAGGCAATGACCGCGGTTCGCAATACCGGTCGATCCTCCTGACGACGACCGATGAGCAGCAGGCCGAGGCCGAGGCGTCCCGCGACAATTATCAGAAGACATTGACCGCCCGCGGCTACGGCGAGATCACCACGTCGATCCTGCCGCTGGCGGACTATTACTACGCCGAGGAAGATCACCAGCAGTATCTGGTGAAGAATCCCGGCGGCTACTGCCCACTGCACGCCACTGGAATCGCCTACGAGGCTTAAGCCCGTCTTCCGTCATAAAGAAAGCAGGCCAGACGCCTCCTTTTTTATGACGCAACACAGGTTTGGCTACCGTGTCCCCCATGGAACAACGACTCAGTCTCGTGACGCTCGGCGTTGCCGACCTCGCCCGCTCCCGCCGCTTCTACGAAGAAGGGCTCGGCTGGAGAAAGAACAACGTCGAGGAAGAGATAGTTTTCTATCAGCTCAATGGGCTCATCCTTGCCCTCTGGACACGACCCGACCTGGCCGAAGACGCGAATATTGAGGACAGCGGCGCCACGTTCAGCGGCATGGCGCTGGCCTTCAACACGCGCAGTCACGACGAGGTCGATGAGATCCTTGCCGAGGCCGCCGCCGCGGGCGGCACGGTCGTCAAACCGGCAAGAGAGGTCGTCTGGGGTGGATATTCGGGTTACTTCGCCGACCCCGACGGCCACCGCTGGGAAGTTGCCTGGAATCCAGGCTGGGCGATCGATGAGTCCGGGCATATCTCGCTCTCGAGCTGACCCGCTGATGCGGCCGGGTCCGGTCGGCGCGGAGTAATCGTGAGCCCGAAGCCTCTGGGCATCAGCGTCAAACGCTCGGCGATCTCCAGTTCATACGCGGGGTCCGGCGTGAGATCGTAGCGGTGCAGCATCCGTGCCAACACCAGAATCGCTTCATGCAGAGCGAATTGCCGGCCAATGCACGAACGCTCGCCGGTTCCAAATGGTTTGTAGGTATGAGTCATCCGGCCACGCGAGTTTTCGGGCAGGAATCGGTCCGGATTGAATTCCTCGGCGTCCTCGCCCCATACCTCTTTGTCGCGGTGCACCATCGGCAAGATCACGATGGCCCAGTCTTGCGGCCGCATGAGGTGCTTGCCACCGATCATCGTCTCCTCACGCGGACTTCTGGTGAATGCCGGCGCGGTCGGCCAGAGCCGGAGACTTTCGTCGAGCACTCTGCGCAGGTAGCGGAATTTGGCCACTTGCCCAAAGGTCGGTTCGGTGTCGGGATCACTGCCGAGGATGGCGTCCACCTCGACTTGAGCTTTGGCCATCATGGCGGGCTCGCGCGTCAGGTAGTAGAGCGCAAACGACAACGCCCCCGACGTCGTCTCGTGCCCTGCCACAAGAAACGTGAGGATCTGATGACGGATGTTGAGGTCGTCGAGCCGTGCGCCGGTCTCCGGATGCGGCGTGTTGAGCATGATGCCCAGCAGGTCTTGATTGTCGCCAGCGATCATCGAATCCGAGGCACCACTGATGCGTCGTTCGGCAATGATGCCGTCGATCAGTGAGTCGACATAGGCCTGATGGTGAGCATTCTTCTTGTCGATCCGCTTGGCAAGCAAGGCCGCACCGGGCATCGAATTCAGTGAGCCCTTGCGCTGGCCGGCCTTCAGAGCGGCGATCATCGCCAGGATGAACGGATGAGGTTCCGTGCGCGAGAACGAACCGAAGTCGTGGCTGAACGCCGTCCGGCTGATCGTCTCCATGGTCAACTTCGTCATGTCAGCAGAGACATCTACCGGTCCGCCTAGCTGATCCCAGTTGTCGAAAAGTTCCTGCGCCGCCGCGAGCATGACCGGGTGATAACGCTGCATCGACGATTTGGTGAATGCGGGCCGCAAGAGGTCATGGGCGAGTGACCAATTGGTCTCGTCGTTGTAGGCGGTGAACAGTCCCGCGCCCACGAATTCACGCAGTGCTATCAACGCCGGTGACAACGACTTCTCGAACCGGGACTCGTCGGCGAGTTCGGCTGCAAGTTCGGCACCGGTGACGAAAACAAACTTCTGGTCGAAGATCTTGAGTTCGAAGATCGGTCCCAGGTCGGCTGCTCGCCTCATCGTGCTCTGCAACGGCGCATCGGGGTCCGCGCCGAACGCATCTCCGGCCACGGGCCGTCTACCGGCCGGATGCGGGAAAGTGGTGCCTGACCAGTCGTTGCGCAAAGTCACTCCTTCTTGGATATCGGTTCAGCGTACCGTCCGCGATCGCCCAAGAGGATGACGATAATTTGTCGCAGACTCGGCGCGATTTGGCATTGCCGCTGCTCACCAGTGGGCCTAAGATCCTAATTGATCGATCGACAGAATTCGGGGTGAAGCCATGAACAGTGTGCTGTGGGGTGCGGCATTGATTCTGGTGGCCTTGTTTTTGCCGGCAGGACTGCTCAAACTCCTCACGCCCTACGACAAAATTGTGAACGGCCCGTGGCCCTGGGCCGGTGACTTTTCCCCACTCACCATCAAGGCCGCCGGCACCCTCGAGGTCTTAGCCTGCATTGGCCTCGTCGTGCCCCCACTGGTCGACATCGCTCCTTGGCTTACCCCGCTGGCTGCCGTCGGTCTGATCTGCATGATGACCGGCGCGTTCTACACCCATATTCGTCGCGAAGAACATCATTTGCTGCTCATCAACGCACCACTCCTCGTTTTGGCGATCGTGGTCGCCTGGGGCCGGTTCGGTCCATACAGGTTTGCGTGAGCAACGTGTACATGAGCATCGTCAAAGCTTCGCTACCCTGTGGCCGAGAAGGGCGAAAACCCGTTGATAGCGCGCACCAACCAGCCTCACGAAGGCATCGAGCATCACGGCATCCATACCGATCAGGACTCGTGGCTTGCCCTTTTCGACGCCCTGGAGAATGACATTCGCGGCTTGTTCCGGACTGGTGCGGGCGATCTTGTCGAAAGCCTTGGCGAGATCATCATTGTCACGGCCAACGGCTGCGGTCCCATTGCGGGCAATATTGGTCTTGATCCCACCGGGATGCACGCACGTCACCTTGACCGGACGCTTGTTGATCAGCATCTCCTGACGCAATGACTCGGTGAATCCCCGGACCGCGAATTTTGCGGCGTTGTAGGCGCTTTGTGACGGCATGCTGAAAATGCCGAAGATGCTCGAGACGTTGACAACGTGACCGTCTCCGGAGGCTATGAGGTGAGGAAGGAACGCCTTCGTGCCGTTGACGACTCCCCAGAAGTCGACGTCCATGACCCGGTCGATGTCCTTGAACTCGGACTCCTCGACGTCTCCGGTGAACGCAATGCCGGCGTTGTTGAAAATCAGGTTGACCTTGCCGAAATGAGTCGCCACGGCATCGGAATAACCGAGGAAAGCTTCGCGTTCGGCCACGTTGAGCGAATCGACTTTGTCGTCGCCGCCCAGCGCCAAGGCGAGCTTCGTGGTCTCGGCAAGTCCGACCGAATCAATGTCGGAGATGGCGACCTTTGCACCTCGCCGCACCAGTTCAAGCGCCAATGCGCGGCCAATGCCCGAACCTGCGCCGGTGACAACGGCGACCTTGTCAGTGAAATGCGACATGCGGTTTTCCCTTCGAAGTGCGATACCGACGGTATCTGAAATGCCGAGGGGACGCTAGCGCGGATCGCATACGGCGCGCCGACGACGCGGTGTGAGCCGAACCCGTGGCATCTCCGGCGCCGGGATGACCTGAGCGTCGTGGCCCAAAATCGTGCCGAACCGTTCGTCGCCAGCTGCCCGATCGGCACGAGCCTGAGCGATCTCCTCGTGCGTACGAGCAATGAAGTTCCACCACATGACGAGTTTTTCCTCGAACGGCTCGCCACCGATCAGGAGAAGTTTGGCGTCGCTCTCGGCCGTGATCGTGATCACCGAACGTCCCGGTCGCAGGTAGAGCATCTGGGTGCTGCCCAAACCGAGGCCGTTGACCCGGACGGTCCCCCGGATCACCATCACCGCGTGCTCGAACTCCGGGTCGACCCGGAGTTGGGAAGAGCCACTCCGCACCGCCAGCTCGGCGCCGACCGTTGGCAAGTCGCGATGCGGCAGGGTGCGGTGGACAGTGATGCCTCGAACGCTGCCGAGAGGGACTTCCCTGCTCGGCAATAAAATGTCTGATCAAGTCATGCCAGCAGGTTACTTCTCAATCGCTCAACCAAGCTGTTTTCGGCGCCGACACCGGCGAGCCAGCCCTCAGTGCCGCCGTCATGGTCGTCCCAATAGTCCAGGACGCTCTCAATGGCTTCGATCGGGACTTCAAAGAATTCTTTAGGCAGCGTCGAGCGATGTTCGCGACCGGCGATCTGCTGCAGCCGGGCCGAAATGGCCACTCTCGCATTTTCGCTGGCGAGATAGTCGGCGATCACGTGTTCGCGCTCGACTCCAATCAGCCGCAACAGCAAAGCGACCGAGACACCGGTCCGATCCTTGCCGGCAGCGCAATGGATGAGGGTCGGCCCATCCGCAACGCTGACTTCGCGAACAAGTTCGAGGAGCCGCAGATCGGCATAATCGACCATCACCCGATAGAGACCGGCGAGGTCTTGTGCGGGAGCGGCGCCAGGTCGCAGCGCGCTCAACAACGGGAGGTTGATGATGCGAGCGGCATGAACGCCAAGGGGGTGGATGTCCTCGGATTCGCCCGGCGACCGCAAGTCGATCACGAGCCGGGGTGGCCACACGATGGCGGCAGGAACCGCGTCCCCGGTGGCGGGCATCGCACTGCGCAGCACCATGTGATGTTTGACGACGGTGCCGTCGGTTGCCGGCATACCGCCGATGTCTCGCAGGTTCGGAACGTATTCAGGCACGGGCCGATACTAGTTCGCCGAGCCGACACACAATGTTGCCGGTAACGGTCAGAACTGTTGGTGCGAGAAATTACACTGGTGGCATGGCCAATTCGAGGAAAATCGCTACGGTGGCCGCGATGGGGATTGGCACAACCGCTATGTCCGCCTTCGCGGTGCTTTTCGGCGAAGGTGCCCTTGCACGCCGGGCCATCGGGACAACTAACGAGCGCCCGCCTTCGCCCAACGGCATGTATGGCGACGAGTGTGTGGGCGAACTGATTTCGTGCATTGTCCTCGGCGATTCTGCAGCCGTCGGTTATGGCATGACGAGCGCCGACGCAACTCCGCCGGGCATGGTCGGGCTGGGCCTTGCCCATGTCTTGGACTGTCCTGTACAGATCACCAGCTTCGCCCTCGTCGGCGCCCAGACATCCGATCTTGACGCCCAGATCGACCTCGGCCTTGACCTTGACATAAAACCGGACATCGCACTGATCGTGGTCGGCACCAATGACGTGACTCACCGGGTCCTTCCGAATGAGTCGGCCCGACGTCTCGAAGCCGCAGTCAGGCGCCTCGGCGATGCCGGCTGCGAAGTCGTTGTGGCGACCTGCCCCGACCTCGGAACTATTGCGCCACTCCCGCAGCCCTTGCGTTCGATCGCACGCGTTTGGAGTCGGCGGCTCGCGGCCAAACAGGCTGTGGCGGCTCTCGCAGGTGGCGGTCGCGCCGTGTCTCTCGGCGGCCTGCTCGGCCCGATTTTCGCTTCGCGCGCCGACGTGATGTTCGGCGAGGACAATTTCCATCCCTCCGAAACCGGCTATGCCCATATGGTCTCGGTGGTCATACCATCGCTGGCGGCCGCCATCCGCGACAAGCGCACCGACGCCACCTATGCCACCGCTGCCTCCGAGCCACCACGCACCGAATCACCCAGAATCATGCTTCCGGTCGCCGAGGCCGCAACGCAAGCGGCCCAGCACGCCGGAACGGAACTCGTCCAAACCGGGCGCTGGGCCACGCTGCGTCGTCGGCGCAGGACCTACGACACTGTTTCTTAGTTACTTAGTTGTCGCCTCGAAGAATGGCGAGGATACGTAGGATTTCGATGTAGAGCCACACCAGGGTAACGGTCAGACCGAACGCCGCACGCCAGGACTCGCTTTCGGGAAGACCTGCTGCCACGCCTCGCTCAACGTAGTCGAAGTCCATGATCAGCATGAACACGGCCAGGACGACGGCGATGGCAGATACGACCAAGCCAAGTGTGTTGAACCCGCGCAGTCCACCGGACTGGAAGACGCCGGTGAGGCTCAGCACGAAGTTGAGGACCATAACACCGACGAAGCTAAACATCGCAATCGTGACGACCTTGCGAAAACGAGCGGTCACCTGGATGTTGAAGAACTTGTAGGCAAACAACGTGCCACCGAAGGCGACCATCGTGGCGAGCACGGCCTGGAAGACGATTGCAGGGTCGCCTACAAAGCCGGAGACGATCTTGGAAAAGGCGCCAACGAAGACACCTTCGACAACCGCATAGGCCAAAATGAGCGGCGGGCTGACAACCTTCTTGAAGGAATTGACCAGGGAGAGAACGAGGCCGATGAGGGCGCCGCCCATGGCGAAGCCATAGGCTTTGTTGAGTGCGGCCTGGTCGGTGGATATGTCGCCGATCAGGAACCACGCGGCGGCTGCCGCGACTATCAACAGCCCGAGTGTGATCGCGGTCTTTTCGACGACCGAGTCCAGCGTCATACGACGGTCTCCGCTCAACGACTGCGGGGGTCCGCCGCCGTTCAGGTCGATCTGCCACTGCGAGGGATCGGTCTGGGTCGAAGCCGCGGCCTTGCCATTGAAGCCGCCGCTGCGGGAAAAGACGGGGTTGCTGCTCTGCATGTGTCCTCCGTTAGGAACAACTCCGGTCTGGAGTCGGTATTTATACTGTATCTAACGAGGTAGAACGCACTTTTGTGCCCGAATCATCCGTTGCCTTTGACAACCTTTTCGGGCTGCAGCACCGCCGGAACCTTGATGAACGGAAAAGTCCGGTTTTCGGGCTTCAGAGTCGGATCAAGCGCGAGTTGACCGGTCGCGCCATCATACGTGGCACCATGCATCTGAATCGGATAGACGTTCCACACCTTGGCTCCGGTCTCGAGGATGCTTGGAATCCAAACACCTTGGCCGGCTTGACCGTTGCCGTCGACGCACGGCGTGTCTTCGAGGCAGCCGTTGCCGCCCGGCACGGAGGTTGCGAGCGGGCGGCCGTCCTGGTCGAAGAGCTGCACGTTCTTGACCGGTTTGCCGTCGGCGCCGTAGGCGAAGATATTGGTTACTTCCTTGTCATTGAGCTTGACCCCGGCCTGGGGTTCGTCGACCGCGAATGCTGGACCACCGGGGTTGAAGCCGAACGTGAGCTTCGCTTCTTGCCAGGTCAGTGCCTGGTCGGCCTGATGAGTGAGCACGGGCACCAGAACGATCGCGGCGAACACATTGCCGATGATCAGTGGCCACTTCAGCCAACGCATCCGCCACAGGCCACGCCCCCACTGGACACTGACCACGAAAAGGGCAGCCATCACGGTCCACTGCAGGAACGTGTGCGGGGCCATGACACGGGAGTCGCTTGTCATCCACACGACGAACAAATAGGCGATTATCGCGCGAAGGGTCCACCACACGGGACGCAACGAGATGAGGAAATCGAAGAACCCGGCGGACGCCGGATTCTTGCGAAGACTGCTCCCCTTGAGACGAAGACTCTCGGCCATGCCTCTGACGGCATGGCCAAAGCCACCCTTGGCGGATGCCTCCCGCATCGGGAGCCCGGCGGCGTTGCGAAGCTCGATCGCATACACCGTGACATCGGGGAGTTCGTAGCTAGTCACCTCGGCGAAGGCTTCGGCCATGTCGGCTTCGAGTCCGTCGGTCAGATCGTCGATGTCCTCGGCCGGCAGGTCCGCCAGCTGCTCGCGGACTTTTCGGGCAAACTCGGTAATCTCGGGCGTGACGTGCAGCGTTGCGGTCATGACCGCACCTTCCCTTCAAGCAACGTGTTCATGGTGTGCGAAAACTCCGACCAGACTTTGCGCTGGTTGTCGAGCATGGTTCGACCTTCGTTGTTGATGCCGTAGTACTTGCGATGCGGTCCCTCTTCGGACGGCACGACATAAGAAGTCAGTGCTCCGGCCGTGTAGAGCCGTCGAAGCGTCCCGTACACCGACGCGTCACCGACCTCGTCGAGACCGGCGCCACGCAGTCTTCGCACGACGTCATACCCATAACCGTCCTCGTCTTCGACCACGGCGAGTACGGCGACATCGAGCACACCCTTGAGTAGTTGGGTCGCATCCATATCGGCTCCTTCATGAGTTCTGGCCCTTTGCTTCGGTTCCGCGAAATCGACAGTACCACGTATTCCGCACTACCGCGCAGACTGATGCATCGGCGTGTCCGGCCCCGGGAGGCGGTGACATACGCACCACTCAAGCGCGGCGGATGGTGCGTACGCCACCGCCTGTGACCGACGGTGGTGCGTAAGTCACCGCCGACGACGGGGTCAGGCGTAGACGTTGAAATTGCCGTCGCGGTTGAAGCCGATGAGCTTCATCCGGGCTGATTCGGCGTGTTCGACTGCGAGTGAGGACGGCGCTGACACGGCACTCAGGATCGGTATGCCGGCCATGTGCGCCTTTTGTACGAGCTCGAATGACGCGCGGCCCGAGACCTGGAGAATCGTCCCGCGCAACGGAATCCTGCCTTCGCGAAGAGCCCAGCCGACGACCTTGTCCACCGCGTTGTGGCGGCCGACGTCCTCCCGCAGGCACAGCAAATCCCCGCCGGAAGTGAAAAGACCGGCCGCATGGACACCACCGGTGCGCTCGAAGACTTTTTGCTGATCGCGCAGAGCCTCCGGGAGCCGTCCGATGACGGCAGGGTCGATTTCTTCGCCGGACTCGACCTGGCCGAAGTGGGCAACTTTGTGCACCGCATCGATGGATGCAGTGCCGCAAATCCCGCAGGAGCTCGACGTGTAGACGTGCCGCTCGAGCGAAGGATCCGGCGGCGGCGTGCCGGCAGACAACTCGGCGTCGATCACGTTGAACGTCTGCTTGCCAGAGTCGTCGACACCACTGCAATAACGCATGGAGGCAAGTTGATCGGCTTCCCAGATGACACCTTCGGAAACCAGGAATCCCGCGACGAGATCGAAGTCGTCGCCGGGAGTTCGCATCGTGACCGAGAACGATGAACCGTTGATGCGGATCTCGACCGGTTCTTCGACCGCCAGGACATCTTCACGGATCGTGCTGGTGCCATCGGCGTCGAAGCGGATGACGCGGGACCGCTTGGTTCGTCGACCGCTCACTTCGTCAACACTTCCCTTGTCAACACTGCCCTCAGTGCCGGCCCCGGCCCTCAGTGCCGGCCCCGGCCCGACCGCACAGGGCACTCGCCGCCTCGATGGCGTTAACCACGTCAGCGGCGCTCCCCCCGGCCTGGCCTGCTGCGAAGCCGGCCAGAAAAGTCGTCAAAGGAGCCGCCGGGCGCTCAATGTTGTGGGCGGCGACCGAAGCCAGATCCAGCACCTGATCGACGTCAAAGTCCACCTTGATGCCGAGCTCAGTTGCAACGACCGCAGCCCAGTCGGCCAAGGAACTCTCACTCATGGTCTGCCACCTTCTGCTCGGTTTTCTGCTCAATGCCCAACTCTTCAACATCGTGCCATGTGTCGACGTCAACCGTCGATCCCGCCGGCACCAAGACCTCGGTGAAACTGAGGCCCGCGACAAGCGAACGGACAGACCGGCCGTCGAGACTTCCGGCCCGCGCGAGGGCGGCACGCAGACTCGACTCCCGATAGATGCCCAACAGCATCTGTCGCCGACCCGAATCGTCGGCGGCGATCAGGACGTCGGTGCCGAATCCACGGTCGGCCACATCACGAAGTGCGGCGAACGCCTGAGCCGCATACGGAAGATCGCATGCGAGTATGGCGATGAATTCATTCGGCGCCGAACCGAGAGCCACGAACCCGGCGCCGATTCCGGCCGCGGGGCCACCGAAGGGCGGGTCCTCGAGCACAATGTCCCATCCATCCGGAGGACGGTCGACTGCCCCGACTATGACGCCTCGCCCGGCATCAACGACGGCCGCGCAGGCCCGTTCCAACAGCGTCATCCCACCGAAGACGAGCGCCGACTTGTCCGTGCCACCGAGTCTTTTCGACCGACCACCGGCGAGAACAATTGCGTCGAACTTCATCGGTTGACGTCGTGCAGATGATGGACGACGTCGTGCAGGAAATATTGTCCCAGCGTCGCGGTCGTGAAAACCGACCCATTGCTGCGTCGTCCGGCTCGACCCCAGGCAGCTGCGGAGACGGCATCGAAAACGGCGGCGGTCTTCGTGCCCGCTGCCACGAGCTCTGCGGACACCGTTGCTGCCCGCTGCGCGGCGTAGTCGTTCTCGATTGCAGTGGCGTCCTGGTCCCAGTTGGCGAACTGGGGATCGTCCTCGGTGAGCACCAGTTCCAGTCGCTCGGCGAACAATCCGAACACGTCGCGAACGTGGCAGGCGTATTCGGCTGGCGACCAGATGTCGCTGGCCCCAATGCCGACAGCAGGTCGCACACCGGCTGAGGGTTTGGCAAGGACGGCTTCCCAACGCGGCAAGTCAGCCCGTACGCGTGCGCCGATGTCTTCGGGCGGGACCTCGCTTGCGACAAGGCCGCATTCGGGGCACGGCTCGGTGAGTACCCAGGTCCAGTCTTTGCTGTCGGGGGAAATCGCCATGGCCCTACTTTAGAGGTCGCGCCGTTTAGGCGAGTCAGGCGACATTCCCTATCTGCGCGACCTCTTAGTAGGATTCCACGGTGAACAAGCCGGCATTTCGCACTGAACCCGTGTCGTTCGCGCGCCGCGGTGGCAAGATCAACAATCGTCAGCAACGCGCCTGGGATGCCCTCGCCGGTTCGCACCTCCTTGACTTTCCTCGCCTCGCCAACGACACCTCGATCGACCCCGAGCACCGCTTTGACCAGGCGGCGGTCTTCGGCCGGAAGGCTCGGCTCGTCGTCGAAATCGGCAGTGGACGGGGTGAAGCGATAGTCAAGGCCGCGGCCGATAATCCCGACACCGATTTCCTCGCTCTCGAGGTGTACATACCGGGCATTGCCGCAACTCTTGTCGCGATGCAGAACCAGCACGTCGACAACATCCGCATCGCCCTGCTCAATGCGACCGAGGCGCTCGACACGATGCTCGGACCGGCTTCGGTCGATGAATTGTGGGTGTTCTTCCCCGATCCGTGGCGCAAACTGCGTCATCACAAACGCCGACTCGTGACGGCGTCCTTCGCTGCGCAGGCCGCCCGTGTGGTCAAGCCCGGCGGCGTATGGAGGCTCGCGACGGACTGGCAGCACTATGCCGATCAGATGCTCCAGGTTCTGGAACACTCCCCCGATTTCGCCTCCAGTGGCGACTGGGATCCTCGCTTCGACGGCCGCGTTATCACCCGTTTCGAGGCCCGGGGCACTCATGGCGGTCACAGCATCAGGGATCTTTCGGGCATTCGCCTTGATCCCTCTACGATGGGCTCATGAGCGACACGACAAACGCTGAAAAACTGCAGATCAAGGGCGATGACATCGTCTGGGTGATCTCGACCAACGACGAAGAAGCCGCTCTGCTGGATCCCCTGCCGGACGGCGCCGAGACGGTGGATGAGCCGGTCGAGGGCATGGGCGCCGTCATCATGTTTGTCGAGGATCGCCTTGCGCTGATGACTCAACTCGACGAGATCCTTCCGCAATTGGGTTCGACCCCGGTCATCTGGATTGCTTTCCCCCAAGGCAGCCGGTCCAATATCAGCGGGGATTCGATTCGGGAACTGATCGGCGAATACGGCTGGCGACTGATGAGCGTTGCGACTCTCGATGAGGCTTGGTCGGCGGTTCGCCTCAAGCAGTC
>JACMOZ010000497.1 GCA_014377785.1 Aeromicrobium sp. | reverse complement strand
GTCGGAGAAGAGCTGTTCGAGTTCGGCAACCGATGGCACGTGCACTTTCTTCGCGGCTGTCAGAAGATCCGCTGGCGACGCGTCGTTCATTCCGGATACCCAGATCAGCGCACCGTCTCGCACCGCGACGTACTCGTGGATACCTCCAGCCGTCCGATGCCAGATGCCATCCTCATTGGCACACGTCACCGCTCCGCCAGGCGCATCCCAAAGGGGTGCAGCAGCACACGACGCTTCCGTGAGTTCACCGGAATCGCTACGAATGGTCAGCATCGCACCCGTGCTGCTGTTGTACCAGGTAGCCGACATCCCGTCAGCAGCACCCGGCCCGACCGACTGCGGTGCGAGATCGTAGCCGTCCACCTCAGTGGCGTACACGAGTTCAGGAGCGATACCAACAGCACTCGCGAGCTCGGCGATCGAATCCAGGCTCGCCGCCTCCGCGCCCGTCATCGATGCGCATCCAGCGAGAGATACGCAGACGGACGCCGCAGATGCAGCCACGGCTAATGTCCACGCCCTACGGAAGCGACCAGTTCGACTCATAGAGCACACCCTCCTTCGGTCACGACTGTGCTTGCGGACTCTGCCAACCGCTAGCTCGTACGGTAGAGACTACGGTCCGGCCTACCCGGCCGGGCGGGGATACGGGGAGTCTGCACGCCGAACTCGCGAAGCTACCCCTGACCCGGCGCTCCGTACATCCCGCCGTCTGGGAGGGGCGGACAAGTGGCGAATTCGGTTTGAGCGGCGACCTCGGCCCTCACCGCCACGCCATCACCCGTCTTCGTGATCGTGTAGACGATCCCTTCCTGAGCGCCGGGAGCCGGGATGTAGCCGACTGTCGTCGAATCGATCGCCGCGTCGTCGGACACAGGCCCAACGGCTGTCGTTATGAGGTCAGCGGTTGGATGCTCCATCAGCCAAATGGCCGTGTCGTGGAGATTCGCGCCTCGAACCGACCAGAACGCTTCCACCTCCTCGACCGGGCCGCACGGCCACCCAGCGTAGGAGGTGAACTGAGCGATGCTTGCATCGGAGCGGACGGCTCCTGGCGGGAGGTTAGCGGCGTCGAGCCACGCCTGGGCTTGCTCAATTGCAGCGGCATCCGTGGTTTCCGGGATTGCTGGTGCGCTCGTCTGAACTGGATCACTCGGCGCGGGGACTCTGGCGTCACTTGCAGTCGCGGCGCAGCCGGTCAGCGAGAGAGCAAGGACCACTCCACCGAACATGAAAGCTGAGCGATGTTCCATGACCACACCGTAGCAGCCGCGAGGAACCACACGCAGGAAGACTCGACCACTTCGTGGTCCTTCTCGTCGCAGACGCGAAACTTGCCGCCGCCATCGCTGTACTCGCGGCAGTTCTAGCGACTCGTTTTCGAACTAGGTGGCAATTTTCCGAACTAGCGTGTCAAGTGACACAGTCCAGCATCGCGGAACAGGCCGCCTCGCGCGAAACGGTGCATAGGGGACTAGACATGACAGTCATAACGACCCCCGCCTCTCCAATCACGCCCCGCGTCTACCTCAGCCCGCTGCAGCTCAGCGTGTACCTCGGAGTCACCATCAAGACCATTTACACGTGGAGCTCAAACGGGACGGCTCCCCGCTCCTCCAAGATCGGCAGACACATTCGTTACCTGCTGGAGGACGTAGACGCCTGGATGGACTCGAAGAAGTCCAAGTGACAGTGGCGCGTGGGACCATGTGAATGGAGGTCCTATGACCAGCAAAATCCCGCCAGGGACGTGGGGGAAGATTTCGACGATCGAGGTTCCCTCCACCCGGCAAGAGTCCGACCCGTACGCACGGGTTCAAGCGCCTACTGCGGTGCTCGAATGGATGCAAGCGCACCCCGACGCTATGAGTCGCATCGCCGCGTCTCTGACGAAGCGCGCTGTCGGACAGAAGATCGCGTACCGTGCAGAGGCGAGGTACTGCGATCCCGGGACCGGCGAGGTCGTCAAGGTTCGGGCGACCGGGGAGACAATCGGCAAGGCAGAGACCGCGCTCGGGGCGAAGATGACCACACTCGTGTCCAGGTTCTCTGAGACTGCTGGAGGTTTGAAGCCGAACTCGAAAGCCGTCGCGCTCGTCACCACTTACGACGCGACAGTTCTCGAGAGGAACTCTGCAGGCCTCGCAACCTCAACAATCACTAGCAAGCGCCGCATCATTAAGCGGACTGTCCTCCCCGCACTCGGGAATCTCGAGATCCGACAGCTGACAGCCCCAAAGATCGATTCGATACTGCACGACATTGTCGACTCCGGCAGATCTCACGAGGCTAAGGAAGTTCAGATCATCCTGAGAGAGATGATGCATCTCGCCGCGCGTTACGGACTGATTAGCCAGCCGCCGACGATGGTGAAGCTCGCGAAACCGAAGAAGCCTGGCACCGATGAGAACCCGGTAAAGTACCTCAGCGCCCAACAGGTAGACGTGATGCGCCGAGCGCTCCACCAGGCAACGGTAGTCAGAACCGGCAAGCCCGGCCCGAAGCCTGACACTCAGCCTCCCCAGATCTTCGACCTGCTGGTCGCCAGCGGCGCCCGCATCAACGAGGCCTTGGCGATCCGACGTCGCGACGTCTTCATCGACGGACTCAACTTGGCAGCACCTTTCTTGGTCATCGCCGGGACGATCATCTTGAAAGACGGCAAGGTCACTCGACAGCCTCATACCAAGAGCAATCGTGACAACGCCGTGGCACTCCCGGCCGCAGGAGTTCTCGCCATTCGGGCGCGGCTAGCAGTTATCGACAGTCTGGTGGCCGAAGGCACAAGAACCAAGGCCACACCAGACGACTTGATTTTCTCGACTCGAAACTCCACGCCGCACCAAGACTCGAACGTTAGACGATCCTTCTCCCGCGTGACATCAGTACTTGACGCCATCACCGACGAGGGGTTCGAGTTTCACCCAGACATGACTCGCCGTTCGGGCGCAACTGCGATCCACAAAGCTGAGGGCGGGACTCGCGCCTCAACTGCAGGGTTCCTGAATCACACAAACGAAAGGACCCTGCCGCATTACGTGGCAGGTCTCGAGGGAATTCCCACGCCAGATTTCTCCATCGTGCCCGCTCTGGACGAGCTGCTGCCGGTCCTCAGTTGAGGGCATTATTTCTAACTACCCGCCCCTGAAACGCCCACAAATCCTATTTGGGCTGCCCATCAAACCCAAAAAGGCCCGATTTCTCGGGCCTTTCGGTGGGCTGTTCCAAGAACTCAAACGGCCCCGGAACTCCGGGACCTCGGTAGATGCCTATTCCGCGTTTTCCTCCGCGCCCCTCGCAATTTTCCTCTTTTCACGCTTCGATTGGACAAGCGCGAGAGGCGTCGGCTGTATGCAGACGTGCCCTCTGCTCAGCGCGCGGAGAGCATCGACCGGCTGAAAAACCGTGAGCTCGGCAGTC
>JACMOZ010000496.1 GCA_014377785.1 Aeromicrobium sp. | reverse complement strand
GACTGGGGAACGGGCAGTTCGGTACCATCGGCGGTCACGATTCGATCGATGACGACGGGTGTGCAAGTCACACCGTCGTTGGCAATGCCAGCGAAGGCGACGGCCATGGTGAGGGGCGCGATTTCGTTGGTGCCGAGCACGGAACTAGCACCCTGGCGAAGCGGATCACCGTCAGCTCGGTGCACGCCAAAGGCCTCCGCAGTCTTGCGGATACCGCACAAGTCCAGCTCTTTCGCCATGCCCAGGAACCCCGTGTTGTACGAATTTATCGTCGATTCGAGCGCGCTGTAATTGGAACCAGTGTGTCTCAATGAGTCGTTGCGGGGATTCCACCCGGGGTAACGCTGCGGACCCCGGCAACTGTCTTGAAATGCGCCCCAGTGTGACGTGCGCGCAGAATCGACGCGCTCGTAGAGAGAATGTCCTTCGTTCAACCATTCGGCCAGCGTGAAGACCTTGTAGGTGGAACCGGGGCGGAAGCCGCTCGAGCCCCCGGCCGCACGGTCGGTGTTGTAGTTGATCGCGGTGTAGTTGGCCCCGGAAATCAGCACGGCCGGATCCTGGCTGTAGTCCTTGTTCTGGGTCATCGCGAGCACCCGGCCGGTGCCGACCTGAACACTGGAAATGACGGCGCCCACGTCGCCCACGTCGGAGATCTTGGGAACGTTTTCGTTCATGGTTGTCGCGGCCGCACCCTGCAGGTCCAGGTCGAGCGTGGTGTACACGTCGTAGCCACCGCGGCGAAAATTCAGCATCCGCGTTTCCTCATCCGCACCAAAAGTGGGGTCGGTCTGCAGTGCGTGCACAACATAGTCGCAGAAGTAGGCGTTGGCACCGGCCGTCGCGCAGCCGGTACTGGGCGCCGTGATGACCGGGGTGATCACCGTGGCGACCGCTGCCTCGTACTGGGCCGCAGAGATCTTCTTCTCGGCGAGCATCTCCCCCAAAATATAATCGCGGCGCATCTTATTTGCGGCATAGTCGTTGGCGGCACCGTTGGTGACGCTGTCCGGCCTATCGAGCTGAAACTTTCGCGGGTTGTTCACGATCGCCACGAGGCTTGCGGCCTGCGGCAGGGTCACCGCCAACGCTGTCGTGTTGAAGTAATGATTGGCCGCTGCCTCAATACCGTAGACCGTCCCGCCGAAGCCCGTGATGTTCAGGTACTGGCGAAGAATATCCGTCTTGTCGTACTTCTTCTCCACGGCGAGCGCGAAGCGCATCTCCCTAAGTTTGCGCTCGACGGTGACCTCCGTGGCCGTCGTGTAGCAGATGTCGCTCTGCGCTTGGTCGGCAATGACCTCGCACTTTTGTACGAGAACGTTTTTCACATACTGCTGAGTAATCGATGATCCTCCCTGCAGGGAATCACTAACCAAGGTGCTCACAACCGCGCGCAGCGTGCCCTGAATATCGATACCGTTGTGATCAAAGAAGCGAGGATCTTCACCGGAAACCGCGGCATCCTTCACAAATTGACTGATGGCATCCGATTCGACCTCGACCCGATTCTGGTCGTAGAACGACGCAAGCAGCACGCGGCTGCCATCGCTCTGGGTGGCATAAATATTGCTCTTCTGCGAGAGCTGCTCGATTCCCAGATAACCCGGCAGGCTATCAAAGATCGCGATGCTGTTCGACGCGCTCAGACCGGCCAACGCAACGACCGGCGTCATCCCCGCCGTCACGAGGATACCTGCGACCACACTCGTCCCGACAAGCCCCATAAATGCGCCGAGAGCCTTGCTGCGCGTTCTCGTGGGGACAGTGACATTATTACCTGAAATTATCGCTACCTCATTGATCGACTAATACGCAAAACGGGACGAGGGCGCCTCGAGAGCTTGCACGTGCTCCCCGGAGGCCTCGGTCTCACCCGTGGTGATTGAACTCGTGGAAGAGCCCTTACGGAGCTAGATGCCAAGGATCAACAAATCTTCCGTCGAGGTCTCCCCAGCGGCACCGGCAAAGAGTTCAAATGCAGAAACAATTGCCGACTTTTCGTCGGGTGACAATACGGACAGGATTTCGGCAATATTGTCTCGACGCTGCTCAAGGGCATGAGTGACAAGGTTTTGTCCCGCTGAAGTCAGCTCAATGAGCACCTCCCGCCGACTGGTTGGTCGGGTTGTCCGCCTCACCCAACCGGCTGCGACAATGCGATCGATTGCCCGGCTCAACGTGGAGGGAAGGACGCCGATGGCTTCGCCCAAGACGCCCATCCGCAGAGGCCCTGAGTTGTCCAACACCACGAGAACACGAAACTGGGGCAGAGTCACGATCTCTAGGACGCCTGCGACGGATCGAGCCACCACTCCCATCAACGCACGAGAAGCTGTCAACGCGGCGTCCGCCGCGCGAGCATCAGAATCATTGACATGAATCACGTGAGCCCTCATCTCTTGCAATAGTTGCAAACACGCAACGATTGCAAGAATACACTTTTGGCGAGTTTGCTCCAAGATGAACCTCAATGCCAAAAGGTAATCATCTCCACGAAGTGGCTTCGTCGACTCCGGCTCTAGGAAACCTATCTACAGTTCGTACCGGAACTCGAGAGGGGGAAACGTCACGCTGCGCGGCACGGTACACCCGCGCCCTGGGTCCTATTCGTCTAAGGACCTGCCAAGGAGCCAGAGCGACTGGCGCTGCCGCCGCCGCCGGATAAACGAGGTCCCGCAAGCGGGACCGCCACCGGGGCGGCACACCCCACGGTCGCGTTCCGCGGAAGGCCATATGAAGGCTAGAACCTTCATGCCCGTAAGACCCGCCGAATAAAATGCCCGGTGAAGGGGGGCTAACCGGGGCAAGGAATAGTTGCGTCGCCGGCGTCCACCCCTCTTCGCCGCACGTTCATTATCGCGAATATTGCGACTGGCTCACCCGAGCGTCACGATCCAAGTTTGGAAATTCTCCGATACAGAGTGGCGCGCGACATGCTGAGATCTCGCGCGACCTGGGTTGCGGATTCGCCGGCGTTGACCAGACGGCGGGCATTCGGGATTTGGCTCTCGGTGAGGTGCGGGCGTCGCCCGCCGAGAT
>JACMOZ010000495.1 GCA_014377785.1 Aeromicrobium sp. | reverse complement strand
CCGTGCACCGGCGCTGCGCCGTCGAGGGCAGTCGCGCGCTCGGCGGGGAGCAGCCTGCGCATCGCGAGCCCGTCCGCTGTCCAGGTCACGAGAGTGATGTCGTGGGATTGGGCCCAACGCTTGGACGTCTCGCGCGCGACCCGCTGAATGCCTGTAGCGAGATCGGTTTCGGCGGTGTGGCGGACGTCGACGATCACAGCGTCGTGGAGCAGTTCCACCTGGCGGTGGGCGACCTTCTTGAGCGCTGGCTGACGCCCCAGCTGCGTCAGGAGTGCTTCCGCGCCCTCGTTGAGCAGCGTGCGGTGAGCTTCTCGCACCTCTGCTTCGCTCGGTAGCCCGCGGCCAAGTACCGACAGCACGAGCCAGACGTGATTCAGTGTGTGATCTCGGTCAAGCGCTATCACGAGTCGGTCGGAGGCAAGACGAAGCTCCTGAGCGGAGAGCTTCGCGGTACCACTCCATGATTCGAGGGCCGCAATGATCTCAGCTGTCTCGATCGTGCTCATCGTGTTGGTACACCTTCGCTGATGGCCGACCAGAGTTCGGCCGAGTAGTCGTCCCAAGTGCGTGAGGGTCGAGCCAGAGCCTCATGCTCGAGTCGATCGAGTTCGATATCGTCAGTCAAGAGAATCCTCATGGCTTCGGCAATACTCTCGTCGTTCCGCGGGTCGACAACCAGGCACCCACCACCGTTCGCAATCTCGGCCATGCTGCCGTAGTCGGTAGCGATTACGGGGGTGCCGACAGCGAGCGATTCGCCGATCGGCAGCCCGAATCCCTCGTGGAGCGAGACGAACATCGAGAATCGCGCATCACGATAAGCGCGTTCAAGAATCGCATCACTACCGTTGCGGATGACCGAGACCGAGCGCCCAAGGCGGCGGAGCCTGTCGACCTCTATATCGAACGGGATCGACAGGGGCATGGCGGCGCCGCCGATAAAGAGCACCTCAAAGGCCATGCCTCGCTTCCAAAGCAACTCGGATGCCGCGAGCACAGCCAACTGGTTCTTTCGCGGCTCCTGGGTGCCGACGCAAAGAACAAGGGGAACGCGCCGACTCCTCTCCGAAATATCCGTGAGCGCTGACTCCTCGCGGGCGAGCGCTATCGGCAGGCTCACGGTGATCACCCGTGGTCCGCGCAACCCCTGTGCGGTCAGGGCGTCGGCAAACCCTGCGAACTCCTCGGACGACGACTTGCTGATCCCGACGACGAGGTCTGCATGCTTGACTATCGAGAGATAGCGAACGAATCGCTCGGACTCCGACGAAATCACGTACTCGGCGCTCGTCACGGGAATAGCGTCGTAACCGACCATCGACACTGTGTTCGAAGAGAATTCGGCGAGGCAAGCGAGACGCTCCCAGATTCGGTGCTGAGCGACTTCCGGCAACACGACGCTGCAATTCCAGGGAATGATGAGCTGGGCATCATCCTCCGCCGAAGCCGGGGAGGACTCGGTGCGACGGCTACTCACCCAATCAAGAACCCGGTCTGTCTCGGCTGGGATGAGCGATCGCATCAGGAACCCGTCTTCGGTCCACGCAACAAGTGTGACGTCGTGCACAGCGTTCCAGCGCGCGAGGGTCTCGCGTACCACTCGCTGCACGCCGGTGTTGTGTCCATGTCGCGCACAAAAGTCCACGTCAGCGACCACGGTGTCGCTGATAACTGTTACCCATCGGTCGAAATTCTCGTTGAGGCTTGAAGCGCCAGCACACGCCCTGAGCAGCTCGAGGTGTTCGGTGCCTTCCGGTGCCAGTTCGAGAAAGCGGTAGCCACGCACCACTTGCTCCCGAGTGGGCATCGCACCAGCGACGCAGGCCATAAGCAACCAAAACCCGGCGCGATCGTTGTCGACACGAACCGATTTTGCCAGAAGGGAAAGTAACTCCATGGTTGAGAGCGATTCAGTTTCAGCGACACCAAGGAGGTGTGGCACGGCCTGATCGATGCGCTGTCTGAGTGCTTCCTTCGCGCGGGCGATCGTCGGGCCGAGGTCAGCCACGTTTTCTCGCTTGACGAATCTGGGCGAGGCGGTCCGCTACCATCCTGAAGGTGCGTCGAACCCCAGCTTCGCGAACCTTCAGTTGTATGACCCGTGCAGCACGAAGCGGGCGTGTCACCCTCCACGAAACCGACGATTGCAACTTCTTGACTGTCATCGAACCAGCCGCGCTCACAACCACAGCTTCGATCCAGTAGTCGAGGGTCCGATCCTCGGCCTCACGAACGCGACGATGCAGTTCGACATTTTCACCGTTCGACTGCAGGAGGTCTATCCCAGGATTACTCTCTGGCTCGGTCTTTGGCATTGGTTTATCGTACTCGACGCTACTCGTAGAGCCCGCTTGGGCGGTCTACGGCTTGAGCCGCCACAGAATGATCTGTTCATCGACGGCGCCGGCGAGATAGCTCGAAGAATCAATCCTCACCAGCGACGACCCGTAGGTGGTGGGCCAGTTCGGTGCACAAGCGGAGTCAGTCATCACGAATCCCACGCCGGCATCTACCGCCGTGGGGATGTCCAGAATGTTGTTGGCGGTAGACGACTCAAGAGACAGCACGTCATCGTATTTCTCAGGCCACGCCATCCCGAAGTTCATGTAGACGACTCGTGCGCCGGACACGATGTTGAGGCTCTGCGGATTGATGCAAGGGTCGGTAAGGATGAGGCCGTGACCGGCCCCCTGGGCCGCCTTCGCCATCGCACTCTCGCGCGGCCCGCTGTAGGAGATGAGACTCTGGTAGTCGCCCGAGCGATAGAAGCGCACCCAGTCGCGCATAGACACGATGAGAAGTGCAGCCAGAAGTACGAACGCGACAACAGAAATCAGGCGTATCGGTCGCCGCACGGGGATTTCAGCCTCGCGGCCGGCCTCGCCGATCTCATCCTG
>JACMOZ010000494.1 GCA_014377785.1 Aeromicrobium sp. | reverse complement strand
CCATCGCTACCTCGCTGAGGCCCAATATCGATTCAACCGTCGCTTCAATCTGCGCTCCATCTTTGCTCGCCTGCTGCGCGCCGCATGCCTATCAACTCCAGCCCCGGCGCACGTCATTCGTGCGGCTGAGGTTGCTCGCTAGTCAAGTCGACTATTGATCGTAGGCACCGCCCGGCGCTGCGTGAAGGTCGTACACCGCCGTTTCCGAGTAGGAGACGGCCGCGCAGCAAGGGTTTGAGGATGTGAAGTAAAGGCGCTTCTCCCTCCCGTCGCCTTGCGAGAGGCCTTCCGACGGCACCCGTCCGAAAGCCTGGCGGCCGAGGCCCATTCGGTACTCGGACCGGGCGGACGAATTGGTACATACACATGCGGAAGGCTGAAACTGGTGCCATTCCAACTTTTCGTCTGTGCGGCGCCGAACGTGGGCGGCCCGGCTTTCAGACTGGGCGCCTGGCAGGCCAATCTGGTTCAAGCTTGTCCGCTTGCTCAGCTACAGCAGCACCCACCGCGGGGCGCTTGTCGCTCGGTAGAAACTGCACCGTCTTCTACCTGCACTGGTGTGTAGCCGGCCCCACGAATGAGGTCGCCCAGTTTGGTGCTGTCCGATTTGGTCGACTCCACCTGTAGCCGGTCCGTCGCCAGGTCGGACGTGATCCGGGCGGTCGGGTCCATCCCATGGACAGCCTTCGTGATGCTCCTGACGCAATGTCCGCAGGTCATGCCTTGGACTTCGAATGTGACCACATTGCTCTTTCGTTGGTAGTCGGTGAGTCGACTTTCATCCTTCCTACAGTGGGCGGGTCAAGTCACTTCGGGAGAGACCACTTCATGCGCGGTCAGCTCTTGACCTTGCCACCGTGGGAAGTTCTAGACTGTCTCGCAAGGAAATCGCGTCCGGGAGCAGCCTCACGATGGACATCGGCGAAGCGGCGAGCGCATTGCGTGCGTGGGCCAAGATGATTCGGCACTACGGGGAGTTGGCGACGATGTCGAAAGCAATGCAGATCGACTTCCCGGGGAGAGTTCTTCACTGCTGGGGCGCCCGTACGACTTCGAACCGAGCAAGTTTCGGAGTAACTGCTAAGTTCGGGCCGTTGAGATTTGAGGCCGGGCTGTACCGTTCGCGGCGGCCGCTGGCGTGTGCGACCGGCTGCTTCAGGGAGGTGAGTTCTCGACCGCGGATGTCGCTGATGGGTCGGGTCCGGCCAACCAATCCGCTGAACTCGTTGCCCGAAACCTGCCGGTCGAGATGGGCTGCCATACAGCTGACGTTCGTCTAGACCGGGTCTCGACCCAAAGCTGAAGTTCTGTGGACTATGACGCTGACGTTCACCAGGTCAGCTCACGGCGACCGAAAAGCCCGCGCGCCACGGCCACGCTGTCCGTGCGAACCTGCGATTGCTGCGCTGTACCGATGGACACCGGAATGGCAGGTTTCATAGAACGACGGAGACATCTCCATAGACGCCGCTGATCAAGTTCTCGCGCATCAAACGCTCGTTCAAGGTCCCGCGAGTGATGGCAACTGCCTCCAAGAACCGTTGCGTAGATCGCGCGCGCGCCCGCACCAGCTGAAGCGCCTCATCGACCCCCACGGCCTCGAAGCCGAGTCGATCACTAGGCCGCAGTTGCGAGACGCCGTCGGTGTCGCACGACAGGATGGTCGCGATCTTGGGATAGCCGCCGGTGGTCTGG
>JACMOZ010000493.1 GCA_014377785.1 Aeromicrobium sp. | reverse complement strand
ATGCGCGGCAAGTACGAATTCCCCGGTATCGAAATACACGGCATCGAGATCGAAGACCTGTGATTTCTCCACCCGGGCCACCCCGTCGATCGAAAGCAGATCCAGGAGCGCAGTCGATTCAGTGACGTCGTACTTGCGCTCGATCTCTGCCGAATCTGAGTTGACCATGTCGAGAGTGTAAATCGCAGCGATGAATGGTGGATGAATCGGGGCGGTGAGGGCACGGTGTGGATGAGCCCGATGGGACCGCGCCTGCGGTCGCGAGAGCTCTCCTCACCCGAGGTTACGTCGGCATGCCGGTCAAATTCCGTGCAGCCGGCGAGGCGCTCGGCCAATCCCAGTACCGCCAACAAACGACGGCCGAGCCGTTAGAACGTGCCTTCTACCAAGCCTGAGAGAACGAACGCGACTGCCATCGGTTCTGCCAGTCATGAATGTGCGTTATCTGGCCGGATGAGAATTTCACCCATTTGTGAGAGCGGGAATTCCGGGGCGGATCGAGCTGGCGATCGGTCCGGTTTTCGCAGTCAATGTGAGAATTTCCCCCAACCCTGGGCATAAGAAAAGGCGAGCACTGAGGGGTCTCGGTGCTCGCCTTTTCTGGGGTTACTCCGCTAGAAGCCGTTCTGCGGGAGTTGAGTCCCGCATAGATACCGACCTGCTCCGCGAAGCGCGCAAGGTACTCGGGGCTCGAAGCAATAGCCAAACGGTCGAACTCGCGATTGTGTTGGCCCTCGCGATACGGTCCCCTGGCGGCCCCGAGGCTACCAAATACCTGGAGATCCTGCGCTCACACAGATACAAGATTTGAATCGCGGTGGTAGGGCGACCGTGTTGGCGGGAGGGCAACTTAGCCGGGTCGTGGTAAAAACTTGAGCAGTATTACGTTCAGGCCGAGCCCGAAATCAGGACGAGCGATGAGAAAGTCGTTAGTCATTCAGCGGCATCGACCTACCCTGCCAACTAATGCGTTTGCAATTGCTCGCAACCAATTTGGCGATGAGTCCAATTGGCCTCGTGAATGTTGTGAGGTTCGCCGAACTCTTTCCCCACATCTGAGTACCTGCCCTCAGCGACGTCGGTGGCAGTGAACGGACACTCCGCGAGGACACCTATCGGGCGCCGCGAACAGGCAACACCGCAGCTGCGCCCAGGAGCGCACTCACACCGGCGACCGTGTATAGCGCGGAATAGCTTCCTCCCGCGATGAGCAGAATCGCGGGAGCCAGTGCTGGAGCTATCGAAGAGGGAAGCGCGCTGGCAATGTTGAGAATGCCAAGACGGGTCGCGGCTTGATCGTCCTTCGGTAGAACATCTACAACCAAGGCAAGATCGACGGCGAGATAGATACCGAAGCCCAATCCGGCGATGCCCATCGCCACGAGAAACATCGTGAGGTCCGCGGCGAGGGCTATAGCGAACATGCCGATGCCATAGACGACTGAGGCAGCTACAACGAACGCTTTGCGCCGTCCGGTCCAGTCAGAGAGCTTTCCTCCTGTGACGGATGCCACCACCACCACCGCGGATTGAATCATCGTCCCGAGGAGTATCTGCCCAGGCACGTCTCGCTCAGCTGACCGCAACTGCGCGAGCAGGAAATAGGCGAGAAACGTGCTGAGGAACGAGTAGGCGAGTACCAACAAGAAACGGCTCGCGAACACCCACGCAAAGTCGGGGTGCGTCCGGGGGCTCAGGTAGAACGCGCCAGCTATGGTCTTGACCGACAGTCGCGCCGGGACGGAATCTCGCGAATCTTTCAGCACGACAGCGAAAAGGACGATGAAGACGCCTGCGAGTCCGCACGGGACCATGAACATTGCCAACTGATTAGCCGAGAAAAGGGCGATGAGTCCGGCAGCTATCACCGAGGCGATAGGTACACAGACGCCGAGGATTCCAGCAACGGAGCCCCGCTGGGACGGTGGCACCTGATCAGGGAGGACCGCCGCAATCGCCGCCATCAGGGCGTTGAATCCGACCTGAGCTACGCACCAACCCAGCAGCACGAAGGGAATGCTGGGGGCGAGGGCTACAACCAATACCCCAAAGCTTCCGCCTACCAGGCCGATCAACATCCAGGTGCGCCTTCTGCCGAAGGGCAGAGTGGTGCGGTCGCTTAGCATCCCAAAGAATGGGTTGGCGAAGATTGCAAGCACTGCCCCCAAGCCGGCTACGAGCGCCAGGTTGTTGGGGGCTTGTTCAAGACCGACCAGCGCGTTGATCTTGAGCGCCAGTGTCCCGAGCATTGGAGCAAGAAACAGCAGTATTGTGCTCATGAAGGCCAACGTGTAGAGCACCACGAAGCGCTTGTTGACGGTGGGCAATGATGCCTCGGACGAGAAGGGTGCGCTTTCTGCATCAAGATTCGGATACTTCGACGATTCTGCCATCGCGACTCCTTGGTTGAGTGGAGCGCGGGAATCGCGGCACCCATCCCGAGGCAGCGACCACGGAGGATTGGGGGTCGCAGTCGAATACTCCTCTGCCACCCGACTTCATGTCAACGGCCCCGCTGATCGCCCGATGCGATCGACAATGACGATCTGCTTACCGGATGCATGAGCGAAGTCGCGCGGCAGCAAGGAGCGTGACGGCGATCGCGGCTTCCGCACCATTGTTGCCTAAAGAACGAAAACGCTTCTCCGGTCCACTGAGAAAGACACGTTGTCGACGGCAATGGTGTCGCCGGAGCGCTCAGTCAGTCCGGCGACGTCAACACTGCTTGGCGTCTGCATCGCCGGTGTCGAGCCGGAACGGTGGGTACTCGGCACGCATGAACGCGACGTACGCCGCGACTCGGTAGACCCACCGGTTGATGCCGAGGATGAGATCGAACAGTGGGCGGGGGTATCGCGAGGTGACCAGCAGGAAGACTCCGGCGATGACCACGAGCACGTTGACGATAGAGAAGGCTCCTGCGACCGTATCCGTCGACTCGTTCAGCGACAGCAGGTCGCCCACTACGAGCGCGACAATCACGAGATGCGGGATCGCCATGAGCCATCGCAGAGGGACACTCCCGCGCGACGGATGGTCGTCGTAGTCGATGTCGAGGTGTGCTGGATAGTCTGCCTGCTCGGTGAGGCTGAAAGGCGGGTACTTGTCGGTGCCCAGAGCGGCATAGACGTAGAAGCCCACTCGCCAGTTCCATCGCAGCACCCCGACGTTGAAGTCGAATACTTTTTGCGGGTAGCGGCCGGTAAGGAGGATCGCGATTCCCGCAAACAAGGTGGTGATGATGAACGGAACCCACAACAGCGCGAGGATTACGAAGTGGGGAATGGCGAGCAGCATTTTGAATAGCCAAAGCCACCGAGAGAGCTGGGGATCCAACTCGCCGGTGAGTCGAACCGCGTTGATCGCTTGTGAATTTGTTGTGGTCATGGGCTGAAACTTTCGTTAGGTATGCGCGAGAACGGTCGAGAGCCGCCCGACCATGTGCGGCGTCGGATATCAGGTTGGGTGATTGCGGCGATTATGACCCACGCCGCGACCGTCAGCACGGTGCGTGAGAATTCGAGCGTGGCCCCGAAGATGATGGCTCCCGGGTTATGGTGATGGCTTGGGTGCCAGCGCCGATTCCGATTGCGTAGGCCGAGCCGTGAAGGCGCTGTGGGCCGACAGGGATGACGATGCGATCAGCCTTATTGGTTGCTCACCCCAAGCGCGTTCTAGGCCGTCCAACAGAATCTCGAGGCCGAAGATGAATTCGTCACCATAAAAGTATCCCGGCTTCAGAACATGGTTTGCCGTGAAGTTAGCGAGGTGGGGAAACTCGGCACTCGGCAGTTGGGCGAGCATAATCTGGGCCATGGCGGCAGTCTCTTCCTCAGTCGTGAACGGCATTGATTTCTCCTGCATGGCGAAACCGTAGACGTAACTATCGATAGCTGAGATTGCGTGAGCTGTGAGTTCGAGTGAGAAGCCCGCGTTTAGGAAAGTACCTAGAACTTGGTCGACCTGCGCGAGCGTACCCGTCCCAGGGTTCGTGCCCGAGTCTTTGAGCGAGACTGCCCAGCGGTGTTTGCGCAGCACTTCATAGAACGAAATAGATCGACCCCGTATCGCGGAACGCCATTTCTCGCTGCGGGACGGGAGTGCAATCTCGGCAAACACGGCGTCCATCATGCCGTTGAGCAGATCGTTCTTATTGGACACGTGTCCGTAGATCGACATTGCTTCGACGCCGAGCTCTTCACCGAGCCGACGCATCGTCAGAGCCTCGAGTCCGTCTCGGTCAGCAAGACCGATGGCCGTGGCGAGAACCGCTCCGCGGGTCAATCCTGCTCGTGCGCCTGCGCGTTTTTTTTGTGGAATCGAACTCATGCTATTGACAACCTTACTATGTAGGGATAATTTTCTTACAACGTAAACTTACAACATAAGGAAAGAAAAAATGTCTATAAACACTGTGAACTCGCCCAAACGACTGGCCAGAATCGCCGGCGTTTTCTATCTCCTGCTCGGGGTCTTCGGAGGCTTCGCCCAGGGTTTCCTGTACCCGAAGATATTCGTCGCCGGCGATGCAGCAGCGACGGCGGCAAACCTGACCTCGAACGCCGGCCTGGTCCGTGCAGGTGTCGTCGCCGACCTGGTCGGACAAACGTTCTTCGTCCTCCTCGCCTTATCCCTCTACGCGCTGCTTCGACAGGTGAATATCGGGGTGGCCCGCGCGATGGTCGTCTTCGTGGTCCTTGCGGCCGCTGTCACATGTCTCAATGTGGTGTTCGAGATCGAAGGTCTTCAGATTGCGACGGGCGCCGTCGACACCACCTCCATGGGATCAGAGGCCTCCAATGCTCTGGTGCTCGTACTGCTCGATATTCAGCGTCACGGCATCTTCGTCGCTCAGTTGTTCTTCGGACTCTGGCTCACGCCACTCGCCTACCTCACATACAAATCGGGGCAGTTCCCCAAGGTGCTCTCGGGGATCCTGGTGCTCGCCACCATCTCCTACATGATCGACCTCTTCGTGCTCTTCCTGTTGCCCGAGGTATCGGCAAGCATTCACTCGTATTTCGGCATTGTCCCGGCCATCGCGGAGATCGGGATGGTGCTCTTCCTCCTCATCGTCGGGGTGTCCACTCGGAATGCCGCATTGGTCACTGAGAAGCACTACGAACGGGTGTGACGAGGCCCGTCGAGCGGCCCTCACATGGGCCGCTCGACTCACAGCTACCAGCAATGTTCTCAAAGGGAAGAAGGTTCGACGGTGTATAGCCCCAAAGCCAAGCAGGCAACCAAGATGATGAGAGCTGTCGTGTCTCGTAGCTACGGCGCGGTGGACACAATCCGGATCGAGGACGTGTCCGTGCCCGTGCCGGCGGACAATGAGATTCTGGTCAGGAATCACGCGACTGTCGTAACGGCAGCGATGGGAGCAGTCAGGGCTGGGGCGTCTCTCACGCCCCGGTTGTACTTCGGGCTGCTGAAGCCGAAATGGCCCGTTCTGGGAACCAACTTCTCAGGGAAAGTCGCTGCGGTCGGCTGCGCGGTTAGTAGATTCGCTGTCGGTGACCGAGTATCCGGCGCCAACATGGCCAGTTTGGGGGCAAGCGCCGAATATATGGTCATTCCTGAGGACGGCGTAATTGTGCCGACGCCCGATGGGCTAACTGACGAGGAAACTGTTGCACTGTTCGACGGTTCCTTGACGGCGTTGCCGTTTTTACGAGACGCGGCCCATCTGCGCGCGGGAGGGTCGATCCTCATCAACGGCGCGGCGGGAGGTGTGGGCTCTGCCGCCGTGCAGATCGCGAAACACTTCGGCGCAGTGGTCACCGCTGTTTGCAGCACCGAGAACGTGGATCTCGTCCGGTCCCTTGGAGCTGACAAGGTGATCGACAGGACAAAATCAGATTTCACCACCAACCTCGACGCATTCGATGTGATCTTCGACACAGTGGGCAAGAGTTCGTTCGCCCAGTGCCGACCGGCTCTCAAAGCAAACGGGCTCTACATGACAACTGTGCCCTCTGCCGCAATCCTTGTTCAGAAGCTGTGGTCATCAAGATTTACGGCAAAGAAGGCCACGATCCTCTTCACGGGGCTTTCAACCGCAATCGACATCACTGCGGACTTGTCGCAAATCGGTGAACTCGCTCGTGGCGGGGCTCTCGCTCCGACCATCGGCAGCGTGTCATCGATGGACGAAGCCGCCGATGTGTACGCCCTGGTCGACTCTGGCCGGAAAGTGGGAAGCGCGGTGATCGCTCTGCCCTGAGTCTGGCTAGTGGTGCTCACTTCACAGCGGACGACCCGTTGCGACTATGCGGACTTGTGCGCTGGCGTGGGGCGTCAAAAGGGGTGGTCGCGAAGCCGCCCGGTAGCCCGCTACCAATAAACAAAATAAGGAGCAAGCATGGCACTGCTGCACGAGTGGGTGGAAGTTTGACGTCAGCCCGCCGGGGCGACGGTCGTGCTCATGACGGCGTCGAATTCGATCGGGGTCAATCGACTGAGGGCGGCATGTCGGCGTCGCCGGTGTTAGGTCCGCCCGATCCCGATCCCGGTCACGATCGCGATCGGGAGCTACTCGCGGGTGGTTCAGGAGCGGCGGTCGAGGACGTTCTTTCTCGGCAGAGCGAAGAAGCTCTCTACGACCGCATT
>JACMOZ010000492.1 GCA_014377785.1 Aeromicrobium sp. | reverse complement strand
CTCGCCGTCGGCCGGCAGTGCAATCTTCGCTCTCAATGGCCCAAGCCTTAGTTACGCGTTCAGGCAGGCCGCAGCAAATAACTCATTCGTCTCGTTCACCAGCACCATCAGCAGCCGCACCGGCATGACAGGAAGCTCACCATGTTTCTAGCCAAACTGGTGCGCTTTGCGCGCCGACTTCACAGCGAAGAGCGCGGGGTTGCGCTGGCTGCAGTCATCGGCCTCATGGTGGTCGGCCTGCTGCTTACCAGTCTCATCGTCTCATCCGTCATCGGTGGGCTCGGTTCCACAACGGCCGCCCGTGCCGGAGTGCAGTCGCAGGCCTCAGCAGAGGCCGGTATCGCAGTCGCCAAGGTGGGATTCGAGGCGGGTACCTGCTCGAGCCAATCGACGCCCGGCGTGTATGCGAGCGCGGCCGGTGCAGTACCGATGTGGAGCGCGAAAATATTTTGGCGCCCGCTCAGCGGCGGCACCTGGGTGCAGGGCTGTCCAATCGTGCTGCAAAACCAAGTGCGCATCGTCGCAACGGGCACCGCCGCTGCGATCGGAGTCGCGGGGCAATCGGCGAAAGACAAGAGTTATGTCGAGGCCGTTTACGGTCTCGGTGGAACGGGTGCGGCGGTCTACGGTTACTCGTCAACCGGATCCACGGGCAATGGTACGTTCGTTTCCGTCGACGGTTCCACCCCGGCGTTCTTCGTGCGAACGGGCGACGTCAACTGCAGCGGCTCGATCGCTGGCATGAGCGATATCGTGGTTCAGAACGGCTCCCTCACGACAAGTGGCAACTGCGACATCCCCGGAAATGCCTGGTCCTCAGGCCCGATGGCGATAACGGGGTCGGCTTCTGTGCACGGGAGCGCCTGGTCCCTGTCGAGCATTACGGCCGCGCCGGGTAAAATTATTGGACCAACATGGCCGTACGCGGTGACCCCGCCAGCTCCGGTCGCTCCAGTGGTTCCCCCGTGGGTTGACTTTCCTTATGACCCGACCAAGTGGGGAGGTTTCAGCATAATCGTCCTGTCGGGCAGCTGTCCGTGGCCCGCTCTCGGCTCGGCTCCCACGATTATTGACGCTCGCGGCTGCGGCTCCTTCTCACTGCCGACGGGCACGCTGTCCCTGAGCAACGACCTCGTCGTCTTTGCCAACACCTTCAACGTTGCCCATACCTCAGTAACCTCAGCATCGGCGTCAGTACACAAGCTCTGGTTGATCACTCCCGACGCGATCCCGAACTCAAGCCCCGACTGCCCCGGCGGCGCAAGTAACACCTTCGGCCTCGGACCTAATTTCACCTCTACGGCAACGGCGCCGGTGATGATCTACACCCCGTGTGCCATCAATCTCGGAAGCAACGTCAGCTTGTTTGGTCAAGTGTTCGCGGGCGTCGTAGCGTTTGGAGGTGGTCCGACGGTGAGCTACGTTCCCGTCGGGCTCCCGGGTGTCAGTCTGTACAACGGGGCGACGTCCTACGGATTCCTGCTGAATGTCAGCTCGAGCCGCAACGTGCAGACGGGTGGGTGACGTGGTGGCAGTATGGGCCGCCGTCGTCGGAGCGTTGATCGGTTCTTTTCTCAACGTCGTCATCTATCGTGTGCCGCTAAAGCGATCGATCATTTCTCCGGCGAGTGCCTGCGGTGCCTGCGGTGCGCGGGTGCGCGCCTATGACAACATTCCGGTGATCTCCTGGCTTGCGTTGCGTGGCAGGTGCCGGGACTGCGGCAGCCGCATCTCCGTGCGATACCCGCTCGTGGAACTCGGTGGCGCGGCGTTTTTCGCCGCGGTGACACTGCGATTCCTGCCCGAGATCTCTGCCGCCTCCACGGCGTCGGCGCTCGGCGCTTCGATCGTGGGGCTCGCCGCCTTCCTTTACCTGGCAGCAGTCAGCATCGCTCTCGCCCTGATCGATTTGGACACCCACCGGATCCCGAACGTGATCGTTTTGCCCGCCTACATTGTCGGGCTGTTGATGCTGGGTTTGGCCGCGATTTTGGGTGGTGACTACGCTTCGCTACTGCTCGCTGGCACAGGCTGTCTAGCGATGGGGCTCGCATATCTGGTGATGGCGGTGGCGTATCCGGGCGGCATGGGATTTGGTGACGTCAAGCTTGCGGGAGTGCTCGGCCTTTTTCTCGGCTGGCTTGGCTGGGCCCCGCTCGCGGTCGGGGCCAGCCTGGCGTTTCTGCTTGGAGGAATTTTCGGCGTCGTCGTCATGCTAATCAGACGGGGTGGGCGCAAGACCGCGATTCCGTTTGGTCCGTGGATGCTTGCCGGTGCCTGGTTGGGAATCTTTGTGGGCGCGCCTCTCTCGACTGGGTATTTGTCGCTATTTGGTTTGGAGTAAGGGGAGAAATGGCTTCAACAATCGTCGGTATCGACATCGGTAGCAACTCGGTTAGGGCGGTGGAAGTGCGAGGGGCGTCGACCGCGGATCCATTCATCGTCAGGTATCGCGAGGAGCCTCTTCCTGACGGGTCTGTGCATCGCGGAGAGGTGATCGAGGTGACGACGGTTGCCTCCACGATCAAACGACTTTGGGCGAATGGAGGGTTCAAGGGTAAGAATGTCGCACTGGGCATTGGTGGGCAGCGGGTGTTTGCGCGCGAGATGATCTTGCCTCGCGCGCCGCTCGCGCAGATCCGGGAATCGTTGCGATTTCAGGTGCAGGACCTTCTTCCCGTGCCGGTGGGCGAAGCGATTCTAGACTTCTATCCAATCTCCGAGGAGGCCGGTGACGATGGCCCGGTAGTCAACGGACTACTGGTTGCCGCTATCAAGGAGGCCGTTGCATCTAACGTTGCCGCCGTAACGCAGGCGGGGCTTCGGCCGGTGCATGTCGACCTTGTACCATTTGCCCTCACCCGCGCAATGGCGCCAGCGGGAACTGAGAACAGTCTCTCCGTTCTTATCGGCGTTGGCGCCAACACCACGAATGTCGTTGTTGTGCAGGGCAGAGTGCCGCACTTTGTCCGCATCATCGCGGGGGGTGGCGACGATATCACCAGGGCGATATCCCTCCGGCTGCAGATCAATTTCGATCAGGCCGAGGCGCTCAAGCGAAGCCTAG
>JACMOZ010000491.1 GCA_014377785.1 Aeromicrobium sp. | reverse complement strand
TCGACACGGACCGAGTGGACCCGTCGATCGGAAATCGTCGTGTCGGGACGGGCGAGATAAACGAATTCGAACAGGCAACCCTTGGGGGCAGCGGGGGCGAAGCGTTCGGTGCGCAAACCGTTTTCGTCGACGGCGATGAACTCGCCGGGTTCGATTTCGCGGATAAAGGACGCACCGACAATGTCGAGGGCGGCGGTTTCACTGGCGACGACCCAACCGCGATCGAGTCGGCCCAGCACGAGCGGCCGGATGCCCTGGGGATCGCGGGCCGCATACAGCGTGTTCTCATCCATGAAGACGAGCGAGAAAGCCCCACGGAGTTTGGGCAACACGTCGAGGGCGGCCTCTTCGACAGACCGGTCGGGGTAGGACGACAAGAGGGTCGCCATGACTCCGGTGTCGCTCGTCGCGAGTTCGACGCCGCGGCCGTTGCTTCGTGCTTCGCCGGTGCGTTCGGTCACGAGCTGGAGCAACTCGTGGGTGTTGGTCAGATTGCCGTTGTGGGCGAGGGCCACGGAACCGGTCGCGGTCGGGCGGAATGTCGGCTGGGCGTTTTGCCAGACGCTCGAACCGGTCGTGGAATAACGGCAGTGGCCGATCGCGAGTCCGCCCTTGAGCGACTCCAGCGTTGCCTCGTCGAAAACCTGCGACACGAGCCCCATATCCTTGTAGACGAGGATCTGCCGACCGTTACTCACGGCGATGCCAGCCGATTCCTGCCCACGGTGCTGCAAGGCGTAAAGGCCAAAATAAGTGAGTTTGGCGACTTCCTCGCCGGGGGCCCACACGCCGAAGACTCCGCAGGCATCCTGGGGTCCGCGATCGTGAGGATCGATGTCATGGTTGAGCCGACCATCTCCGCGAAGCACATGCCAAGTGTAGGGGACGCGGGACGTCGCCAAAAAACCACTTCCCAGAATCGCGAGCCATTGCCCCGTGGCTTGCGTACCCTGTGGTGACCAGGCTCACACTCACAAAGGAACACCATGGTCGCTGAAATGCCCGATGCCACCTTCTTGCCCGACTTCCTGGAGTTTCGGGCGCACGAGCGCCCCGACTCGAAGGCGTGGATTTATCTGGATCGCAGCTGGACGTGGACGGAGGCCCGTGACTCGGTTCGGCGGTTCGCCGGCGGTCTGAAGGCCGAAGGGATCAACCGGGGCGATCGCATCGCCTTTCTCGACAAAAACAACCCGGCGGTCCTGCAAGCCACTCTCGGCGGCTGCCTCGTCGGATCGGCCACGGCGATCATCAACTGGCGCCTTGCAGGCGACGAACTCGACTACATCATCAACAATTCGGGCGCCAGGATCCTCTTCGTCGGTCATGAGTTTGCCGACGCCATCAGCCTCATACGCGATCGACTCACCACGGTAGAAAAGGTCATCATGGTTGGCGGCGACAGCGATGAATACGAGTCGTGGCTCGCCGCTGCTGCTCCGGTTGCGCGCGATCCCGCGGTGACTCCCGACGACGTGTGTCTGGTGATGTACAGCTCCGGCACAACCGGCCGGCCTAAGGGCGTCACCCTCACGCAACACAATCTCGTCACTCATACCCGCAATTCCGGCGGCGATATCGACTACAACGAGGGCGACATATTGCTCATCGCGATGCCGATGTTCCACGTCGGCGGGACATCGTATGCGATGTTCGGCCCGGCGACCGGCACACCGGGTTTCATCATCCGTGAGGTCGACGGCCAACTCCTTGCCGGCGCGATGATGGCAGGCGCAACGCATGCCTTTCTGGTGCCAGCAGTGGTCGCCGCCCTGATCCAGGCCGGCCCGCAGGTCATGGCCTTGTTCAGCAGGCTAAAAGCCTTTTCCTATGGCGCCGCCCCGATGCCGCTACCGATCCTTCGTGCCGCCCTCGAAGCGTGGCCGGACACGACGTTCATGCAGGTCTATGGCATGACCGAAATGGCCGGAGTCGCGACTATTCTCGACGATGCGGCACACCATGATGAGGCTCATCGCGAGCGACTCGTCTCGGCCGGCAAGGTCATACCCGGCGTCGAGGTCCGGGTCGTCGATCCCGCGACTTTCCAGGATGTCGAAACCGGCGAGTCAGGAGAGTTGTGGTTCCGCACCGAACAAGCCACGCCGGGCTACCTCAACAATCCCGATGCCACAGCCGAACTCCTTACCGACGACGGCTGGCTGCGTTCGGGCGACGTCGGACGCCTCGATGACGGCGGCTTCATGTTCGTCGAGGACCGGGTCAAGGACATGATTATCTCCGGTGGCGAAAACGTCTATTCTCCCGAGATCGAGCGCGTCCTCGCCGAACATCCCGCAATTCTCGAACTCGCCGTGATCGGAGTTCCGGACGACAAGTGGGGAGAATCGGTCAAGGCCGTCGTCGCCTTCCATCCCGGCATGTCGGCCACTCCCACCGAACTCATTGCCTTCGCCCGCGAAAAGCTCGCGGCCTACAAATGTCCGACGTCGATCGACATCGTGGAGGCACTTCCGCGCAACCCCACCGGCAAGATCCTCAAGCGTGATCTGCGCAAGCCCTACTGGGCCGACCGCGAGCGGCAGGTGTGAGGGAACGAAGGAATCGACCTGGTGCCCGCCGGGCGACCCTCAGGTCGATTCCTTCGTCCAAACCCGGGTGCAGCAGAATGCCAGCAACGGCTGGCGCTTTATGCCGATCCATGTCGGCTATCAGGCACCGTGCTTCAAGAACAACTCCAAGAGCCGGGTCCAGAAGTACAGAATGTCGACCACCGTGTCGACCGCCCGCAAGCAGGCGCGAAGTGATGGCAGCGAAGCGATAGCGGCCGCGGTCAACTACGGACTGCCCAAGGGAAGCACCCTTTATCTCGACATCGAATGGTATTCGCGCACCAACAAGGCCTGCGACAACGTCGTCCTCGAGTTCATCGACTCCTGGACCGAAAAACTCCACGGGCTGGGCTACAAGTCCGGCCTCTATTCCAGCGGCTCCGCGGCCATCACCAGTTTCAACGCCGCTCGTCTAGGCAACCGAGCGGGCTTCACCTACCCCGACAACATGTGGATCGCCTGGACCAACAAGATTGCCAACGTCGACGGCGGCCCCTACCTCGACGACTCACTCTGGAACAAGCACCAGCGGATCCACCAGTATCACAACGGCGTCAACCAGACTTACGGCGGTTACACGCTCAACATCGACAAGAACTTCCTCGATGTCGGCAACGGCATGGTCGCGGCCAAGGAGCCTCTCCCCTGCGCAGTCAAGATGTCATTCACGTCCTACAGCTCGCTCAGGAAGGGCTCGAAAGGGCAGCAAGTCGCCGCCCTTCAATGCCTGCTCAAGCAGTTGGGGCTGAAGAAGACGATCGCCGGCGAATACGGTTCCGGCACGGTCAGCGGAGTGAACACCTTCCGTAAGCGGCTCGGTTGGTCGCCGACCGACACCGTCACGAGAGGCGTCTGGATCGCATTGCTGTCGAGCGGTAGCAAGCCACGGGTGATGAAATACGGCTCGACCGTGGCTCCCGTATGGAGTCTTCAGCGTGCTCTCGTCGCGGCTGGCTACAAGATCAGCATCACCGGCAAATACTCACAACCGACAGTCAACGCGGTGCTGGCTTAACGCAAGAAAAACAAACTGTCCAACTACACGACAGTCGAGTCGACGGTCTGGGCCAAGCTGTCCGCCGGCAAGGTCGGCTGATTGCCTCACCTGCCCGGGCCGGGTCATGATGTGACCATGTCGAGGGTTCTGGTGTCCGCCCTGCGGCCTGAATGACAATTCGGCCGATCAGACCAACGGGAGCAGCGGCGACAAGTCGGAGCGTTCGCCCGAAGCGCTGATCTTGGCGTCCTTCCATGCGAGTCGACCGCGGGCGACAGCGACCCAGTTGGCGGCATCCATTTCGACGACAGCGGGCGGCGTTCCGCGCGTATGACGTGCGCCGGCCAGGCACTGCACCGCAGCGAACGGCAGGATCCGGACCTCGACACTGTTGCCGGGAGCCTTCTGGGTCAACAACGCCAGCAAATGTTTGGTGGCGGCCTTCAGATCGTCTCGGCTGCCGCCCCCTGCATCGAGTCGCGCGCAGATCGCATCGAATTCCTCGACCGGCAGGGGTTTCAGCTGGTGCGCCATGGCCTCAGGTTATCGAGTCGAACCGCTTCGCGGTTCCTGAGGAGGCCGCCCGCGGCCGTCTCGAAGGGCCGCACCTCAATCAGCGGTCGGCTCAAGCGGTGTCAGTGGTCGAGGACGGCCGGGAGCGTTGCGGTCCATACGGCCCGCAACTCGGTGATCGGAAGACGGAACTGGCCGGTGACCTCGACGAAGTCTCCGCCGGTCCGACCGACCGAAGCCAGCTCGACGCCATGTTGCAGGGCAAGTTCCACGAAGTCTTCGTGGTTGTTTTCCGACACGACGATCATGGCACGCGCCACGGATTCGCTGAACAACTCGGTGAACGGGTCGTCGAGTTCGACGTGGACGCCGATGTTGTTGCGCAGTGCCGCTTCGACGAGCGCCATACCCAGACCGCCGTCGGACAAGTCGTGGGCCGCTTCGACAATGCCGGCCTTGACCGCGTCGAGCATAAGTTCGGCGAGCGCGCGTTCGGCGGCGAGGTCGACCGCGGGAGGGAGGCCGCCGAGGTGGCCGTGGATGACATCGGCCCAGGTCGATCCCGAGAACTCTTCCGACGTCGCACCGAGGACGAGCACGTGGTCGCCGTCGCGGGCGAAGCCCTGGCTGACACGCTTGGTGACGTCTTCGATGACGCCGAGCACACCAACAACCGGCGTCGGCAGAATCGGGTTCGCGCCGGTCTGGTTGTAAAACGACACATTGCCACCGGTGACCGGGATGCCGAGTTCGGCGCAACCGTCCTTGAGGCCGTGCGTCGCCTGCTCGAATTGCCACATAACATCGGAGTCTTCGGGCGAGCCGAAGTTCAGGCAATCGGTGACGGCCAGCGGGAGCGCCCCCGTCACTGCCACATTGCGGTAGGACTCCGACAGCGCGAGTTGGGCGCCGGCGTAGGGATCAAGTTTGGCGAAGCGGCCGTTGCAGTCGGTCGAGACGGCGACCCCGAGATTGGTGTCCTCATCGACCCGGACGACGCCGGCGTCTTCGGGTTGGGCGAGGACGGTGTTGCCCTGCACATAGCGATCGTATTGGTCGGTCACCCAGGATTTGTCGGCCTGATTGGGTGAGGCGACGATCCTGAGCAAGGTGTCACGCAACGCTTCGCCGGTTGTTGGGCGTTCCAGCTTTTCGGCACCGTCGGCCTGCAACGCGTCTTGCCAGGACGGGCGTGCATACGGTCGGTTGTAGGTCGGTCCGTCGTGGGCAACTGAACGCGGCGGGACGTCGACTATGCGTTCGCCGTGCCAGTCGATGAGGAGACGATCGCCGTCGGTGACAGCGCCAACGACAACGGCTTCGACGTCCCATTTGTCGCAGATCGCCATGAAGGCGTCGATGTCTGCGGGTTCGACGACGGCCATCATGCGCTCTTGGGATTCGCTCATGAGGATCTCTTCGGGCGACAGGGTCGAATCGCGCAGCGGTACAGTGTCGAGTTCGACGTGCATACCACCGTCGCCGGCGCTCGCCAGCTCGCTCGTGGCGCAGGACAGCCCGGCTCCACCGAGGTCCTGGATGCCGGCGACGACGCCGGCCTTGAAGAGTTCGAGGGTGCACTCGATCAGGAGTTTTTCCATGAACGGGTCGCCGACCTGGACGCTTGGCCGTTTGGCTGGACCCGTCAGGTCGAACGTTTCGGAGGCGAGCACGGACACGCCGCCGATGCCGTCGCCGCCGGTGCGGGCGCCATACAGAACGACCAGGTTGCCGACACCGCTGGCGTGGGCGAGGTGCAGATCCTCATGCCTCAGTATTCCAACACAAAGTGCATTCACTAAAGGGTTTCCGAGATAGGACTCATCGAAGACGACTTCGCCGCCGATGTTGGGCAGGCCGAGCATGTTGCCGTAACCGCCGACGCCGGCAACAATGCCGGGCATGACGCGTTTGGTGTCTTCGGCGTCGAGGGGGCCGAAGCGCAGCGGATCCATGATGGCGATCGGTCGGGCGCCCATCGCGAGGATGTCGCGGACGATACCGCCGACACCGGTGGCCGCGCCTTGATAAGGCTCGACATAACTGGGGTGGTTGTGGGATTCGACCTTGAACGTGACGGCGTAGCCCTGACCGATGTCGATGACGCCGGCGTTCTCGCCGATGCCGGCGAGCGTCTTGCCCAGCGGTGTCTCCTGCGGCAGATCGCCGAATTTCTTCAGGTGCACCTTAGAAGACTTGTAGGAGCAATGTTCGCTCCACATGACCGAATACATCGCGAGTTCAGCGCCGGTCGGGCGACGGCCGAGAATGTCGCGGATCCGCGCATACTCGTCCTCTTTGAGGCCAAGCTCAGCCCAGGGCTGCTCACGGTCGGACGTACTGGCGGCATAGTCGACGGTGTCGAGGCTGTTTTTGACGGCGCGAGGGGCTTCGGTCACAAGCCTGAGTCTATCGGGCCAGCACATTTCCCTCGGTCGCCGGTGAGTATGGCGCCACAGCCGGCCCCTGGCCTGGTGCGTAGGTCACCGGCCCCAATTTTGTGCCAGCCTGATCGGCTAGTGCCAGGCGCCGCGGGTGTATTGCTTCGGATAGGGCGCGTCATGCCAATCGATGCCTAGCTCGTGGGCGGCGCGCAATGGCCAAGAGGGTTCGCGTAAAGCGGCGCGGGCCAGCATGACAGCATCGGCCGAGCCGTTGATGAGTATGCTCTCGGCTTGTTGCGGGTCTGTGATCAGGCCTACCGCAACGGTCGGAACTCCCGAGGATTCGCGCACCTGGTGAGCAAAAGGCACCTGATAACCCGGACCGATCTTGATGTCAGCCCCGGCGACGTTGCCACCGGAGGACACATCGACCAAGTCGACGCCGTGGTCGCCGAGGATTTTGCTCAGCTCGGCAGTCTCCTCGACCGTCCAGCCGCCCTCGACCCATTCGGAGGCCGAAAAACGTACGAATAATGGCTTGTCCTCGGGCCAGACGGCGCGCACGGCGTCCACGACTTCGAGGACGATGCGGGTGCGGTTGTCGAAGGATCCGCCATAACTATCGTCGCGCTTATTGGAAAGCGGCGACAGGAATTCGTGCAGGAGATAACCGTGGGCGGCATGGATCTCGACGACATCAAAACCGGCTTTGTCGGCACGTATGGCCGCATCGGCGAACGCCTTCACGATACCGGCGATGCCGTCGACGCTGAGCGCATGCGGCCCGAGCAGTCCGGTGAAGGCTTCAGCCGACGGTCCGACGACTTCCCAGCCACCGTCCTCAACGGCAATGGCGCCGGTGCCGTCGGTGAAGATACCGTGCGTCGAGGCCTTGCGGCCGGCATGAGCGAGCTGTATGCCGGCAACGGCACCCTCGCTCTTGACGAATTCGCTGATCTTGCGCCACGGCGCGATGTGCTCATCGGACCAGATGCCGGTGTCCTCTGGACTTATCCGTCCTTCGGGAACGACGGCGGCCGCTTCGGTCATGACGAGGCCGAAACCGCCGGTCGCGCGGGAACCGAGATGCACAAGGTGCCAATCGGTTGGTATGCCGTCTTGCGCGAGGACGCTGTATTGGCACATCGGCGCAAGCCAGATGCGGTTGCGCGCGGTGACACCGCGCAGGGTCATGGGTTTAAAGAGTTCGCTCACACTGACCCTAACGAGGTGGACGGTGGCAACTATTCCCAATCAGCGGTGAGTTACGCACCACCCTCCGACACGGGCGGTGACTTAGGCACCACGACATCGCGGTCGGTGGTGCGTATGTCACCGGCCCCGCGGCGGCGTGGTGCGTATGTCACCGCCATCGGGTCAGACGAGGCCGTAGCGGATCACGAAATCGGTGTTGGGATTTCGTCCGCCGTCGGGATCGGGAACCGGGCGGGTGTCCACCTCCGCGACCGTGTCCTCAAGTCGGATCGGCTTGGGGAGTTTCTTGAAACGGTCGGAGGCCATAATTCAGCCTAACTCCGTGAGCGCAATCTGCGGATCGGCCAGACGAACGGGGTCGACCGTTTTGCCGATCAGTGCCCGGATGTCGTCGTTGACGTCCCAGATGTTGACGTTCATACCCGCCTTGAGGACACCGTCGCTGAGCCAGAAGGCTAGGAACTCGCCACTGCTCTTGTCGCCGCGGATGACGACGTCGTCGCCGGCCGAGGCGTAACCGACATACTCCATGCCGAGATCGAATTGATCGGTATAAAAGTAGGGTTGCCAGTCGTAGGAAACGGCTTCGCCCAGCATCGATTTGGCAGCGAGCTGTCCCTGCCGGATCGCGTTGTCCCAGTGCTCGACCCGGATGTTGGCCCCCAGAGCGGTGTTCCGCGCATTGGCCACGTCGCCGGCGGCGAAGATCGTCGGGTCCGACGTGCGCAACCTCTCGTCGACCGTGACGCCGTTGTCAACGGCGAGTCCGGCTGCAGAGGCAATCTCGGCGTTGGGTGAAATGCCGACGCCGACAATGACCATGTCAGCCGGGATCGACTCGTCACCGATGCGCACCGACGAGACCCGACCGTCGGTTCCCACAAGTTCGGTCACCGAGACCGAGGTGCGCAGATCGACACCGTTTCGCCGATGAAGTTCAGCGAAGTATTGAGCGAGTTCATCACCGAGCACCCGCTGCAAAGGCAACGGCGCATATTCGAGCACGGTGACCTCAAGTCCGGCGGCACGTGCTGCCGCGGCAGTTTCCAGGCCGATCCAACCCGCACCGATGACGACGAGCTTTTTCGCCTCGATGAAGGCGGCACGAATTTGGTCGCTGTCACCGATACGCCGCAGGGAAAAAACTCCCGCCAGATCGGCGCCGGGAATCCCAAGCGTGTTCGGCCGGGAACCTGTGGCGATGAGCAGGTGCTCGTAATGGACGGTGTCGCCCGAGGCCAGAGTGACCGTGCGGCCATCGCGGTCGATCGACACGGCAGAATCGCCGAAGCGAGTGTCGACAGCGTGTTCGCCGTACCAACCTTCGTCGTGGACGAAGAGATCGTCCGACGTCGATTTGCCTTGGAGGTAGTCCTTCGACAATGGCGGGCGCTCGTAGGGGCGCTCGGACTCATCACCGATGAGGGTGATGGGACCCTCGAATCCCTCTGCGCGCAGGGTCTCCACTGCTTTAGCAGCAGCGAGTCCGCCGCCGATGACAACGATTCCTGGATTTTCGCTCATGAATTTTTCAGGCTCCTTGGTGGTCTTAGTTGAATCATGCCCTCATACCCGCAGACTTGCGAAGAATTCGGCCCGCGATTGCGGACTTTCACGGAGCAGGCCCTTGAGCGCCGAGGTGCTCGTCGACGTGCCCGCAGCCCGGACCCCCCGCAACGTCATACAGCTGTGCTCGGCTTCGATGACAACGCCCACACCTTTTGGGGACAAGTGGGCATCGAGCCAACTGGCCACTTGCTGAGTAAGCCGTTCCTGGGTTTGCGGGCGGCGAGCGAACATTTCGACGACGCGGGCCATCTTGGACAGTCCGACGATGCGATCGCCGGGAATGTAAGCCACATGGGCAACGCCGGTGAACGGCAGGAAATGGTGCTCACACATGGACTGGACGGGGATTGATCGGACCACAACAAGTTCGTCATAGTCCTCATCGTTGGGGAATGTCGTCATTTCGAATTCCCGTGGCGTTAACAGTGCGGCATAGGCCTCGGCCATCCGGCGTGGACTTTTGGCCATACTTTCGTTGTCGCACGAGACTCCCAGCGCGACGAGAAACGACGCGGCAGCCCGTTCGGCGGCGGCCAGGTCGATCCTCGTGGCGGGGCTCTCATCGAGCAGGCCTTCGGGGTAGTCGGCAATTTCGGTCACGATCACTCCGATTCGATCAGTTGCGCAAACGGGGATGGTCAAAGAGAGCGGCGAGGCGACCGAGCGCAAGTGCGCCGACGAGCAGCCCGAAATCACGAAGCGCCACGTCGTAGTAGTCGTGGAGCGTGAGCAGATTGACGATGATGCCCGCCAGCCACAGGGCAACGACATAGGCGCCGAAGCGTGGCGCGACGGCGACGAGGACGCCGGCGACAATCTCGATGACACCCACGGCATACATGGCCTGGGTCGCGTTGCCGGGGACAATGTTGTTGATCCACGGCGCGAGGTATGACGACCAGTCGGTCAGAATGTTGGTGAACTTATCGAGTCCGAACGCGATCGGGGCGATAATGAAAACGTTCCGCAGCAGGAAAAACGCCTGAAATGCCGGGTCCGTCTTGCGAGCGGTTTGAGTGATGGTCATAGCTTGCCTCCGTGTCTAAAGAACAGTAATCTGGATCTTAGATCCGGCGATACCATTTCGTCAACTATTTTACTTTTTAGAGATTGAGAGCGGTGCCCGATGACAGACTTCCCCGAACGTGTTGCCGGCATTGGCGCGCTCGCTGAACCGGTCCGGCGCGAGCTCTACTTCTATGTCTGTGCCCAGCGCCACGCGGTCAGCCGCGACGAGGCCGCCGAAGCGATCGGCGTGCCGCTCCACAAAGCCAAGTTCCATCTCGACAAACTTGAGGCCGAGGGACTCCTGCAGACCGAATTCGCCCGGCTTTCGGGCAAGACCGGTCCGGGCGCGGGACGACCGTCCAAGCTTTATCGCCGCACCTCACAAGACATTGCGGTGTCACTGCCCGGTCGTGAGTATGAACTCGCTGGCCGCCTCATGGCCGACGCCATCGACCAATCAACTACGACCGGGGTGCCGGTCCTCGAGGCGCTCAACCGGGTCGCTGCCGCACGCGGACGGGACATGGGCGAGGCGGCTCTTGCCAAAGCCGGCAACCAGCCTGGTGGATCGATGAAACTCGCCTGCAACGTGCTGGCCGAGCATGGTTATGAACCCCACGAGGAAGGCAGTCAGGTCTTGCTCACCAATTGCCCGTTTCACAGCCTGTCCGCGACGCATACGGACATGGTGTGCGGAATGAATCTGTCACTCATCGACGCCTTGGTCGACACCATCGGCAACGTCGAATGTCATCTTGATCCGGCCGCCGAACGGTGCTGCGTCGTACTCGAGCGCTCAGCGGTCAGCTCGCCAGGGCGTCGAGCACCGCGCGGCTGACCCTCCAGCGAAGCACGCTGCCGTCCGAAGCATGGCGGGTCGGGTGCACCCGATTCGTCACCAGCGAGATGACCAGTCCTCGGCCGCGATCGACGATCACACAGGGACCGGTGAACCCAGCATGTCCGCGCGCAGACCGAAGGCCCGAGGTCATCAAGGTGTTCTGACCGATGCGAGGCCCGAGGCCCTGACCCCAATCCGGTGGCCTCCCCCGACTGAGCACGTCAGGCAGTTGATCGGTCCAGAAACCCCGGGACGACTCCTCCGTCAGGAGTGCAACGAAGCCGTCGGTCATCGACTCACCAAACCGGCGCAGATCCCCCGCCGTGGAAAACAGCCCGGCATTGGCCGAGACCCCCTCCAACGCGAAGGCGGCCTCATCGTGCACGACACCGCGCACCAGCCCCCTGCCGATCTTGGGCTCATATTCGGTCGGAGCAGCTCCGGTGGCGCCGAACCCGGTCTCGGTGAGTCCGAGCGGATCGAGAACCTGCTCCGTCACGAGGCCTTCCCAACCCCGGCCGGTCGCCGTCTCGGCGCACGCCATCGCGGTGATGTAGCCCATACACGAATACTCATAGGCGGTTCCGGTGGGAACGTTGAGCGGCAATTCGACGATCGACTTCAGTGCGGCATTCCGGTCGCGGGTGCGCCAACGAGCATCCGGTGTGCCTTCATTGTCTATGTAGGCGTGCCATCCGTCCCAGGTTCCTGGCAGACCCGATGTATGCGTCAGTAGATGCCTGAGGGTCACGCCACTTTTGGCGTGGGTTCGGTATTCATTGAGCCATTCGCTGATCGGAGAGTCCAGATCGAGCGAGCCGGCGTCCACGAGCCGCAACATCGTGAGCGCGGAAAAGAGTTTGGTGACCGAAGCCACGTCATAGCGGGTGTCGGACAGAACAGATTCCCGTTCCTCGGGAGCGAGCGGGGCACCACACTCATCGATGGTCCCCTGGGCGCCGACAATTATCGGTTCGACGGCGACGCCGCCGACGCTTACCTCGCAGACTGCGCCCGGTGTCATCCCCTCGGCGATCGCCGACTCGAGAGCACCGCGGACACTGTTCTCGATGCTCATCCGATGACTTTCATGAACCGTCGAGATAGAGCCCGAGGGAATCAGCGATACGATCGCGTTCGCGTTGTCGGCGCCCCGCCCCTTTCGCACTCGCCGTCGCCAGTGCCGCAAGCGCGTGGATCACGAACGCGACGGCGACCGGCGAACTGGCCGGGGAGGCACCCGCGGTGTCGACGATGATGCTTTCGCTCGCGCACGACACGAGCGGCGCGTCCGGCGAATCAGTGATCAGGACGAGAGTGCCACCTGCTTCGGCGAACGGCACGGCGAAGTCCACGGTGTACTTGCGGTAACGAGCCAGGGAGATCGCGATCATCACGTCGCTGTCGCGTACGTCGCTCAACACATCGAGCGGGCGAACGATCGTGCCGTCGATGAGGTTGACGTTCGCCAGCGAGGAGCTCAGATCCGCCGCAAGAAGCGAGGCGAAGGTGAATGACTTGGCGGCGCCGAGCACAAAACGGCGACGTGAGGAGACGATGAGAGCCGCGACTCGTTCGAGCGAGACGTCATCCTTCGCCCAGGCGAGGGTCCGTTCGAACTGTTGGCGTTCCTGCTCAATCAGCTGTTGCTTGAGCACCGAGGCTGAGCGTCGGTGTGCCCGCGCCTCATCCAGCTCGTACGGGCTCGATCCGCGGCTATCGCCCATGAGTCAATCTCCGCTCAATTGGAGCCGGGGCGCGTCATCGGCATAGAGGGTCGCGGTGGCACCGAGCGGAATCGAATGTGCGCCCGGCCCGTGCCCGAAGCCCAGCTCCCATACGATCGGGACACCCAATGGTGACAAGTGTTCCTCGGCCAAAGCGCGAATCTCGTCCAGCGGGCCACAGTCAAGCCAGCTCCCCAGCGCGATCGCGGCGACGCCATCGAACCAGCCCGAGCGCAGGAGCGTCGTGAAGAATCCGTCGATCCGGTAGGTGTCTTCGGTGACGTCCTCGAGCAAGGCGATGGCACCGGAATTGTCGAGAGTTGGGCGGCCGCGGGCGCCGATGGTCATGGCGAGCACTGAAAGGTTGCCCCCGATCAGCGGGCCAGTGGCTTGACCCTGCACGATCGAGCTCGCGATCGACGACGTGTAAGTGCGACCAGCAGCCGGCTCGAAAAGCGCGGCTGTCAGCCCGGCCTTGGCGATCTCGTCGTCGAGTAGTTCTGCCGTCGCGATCATGGGCGCGAGCCAGAAACCGCGGTCAAGTCGCTCCCGCCAGAACTCGGCAACCGCGGTCACGTCCGAGCTTCCGAAGATCGGCTTGCGCCGCGCCGCGCGCAGAGCATCGACATCGAGGAGGTCCAGTATTCGCGTCGCGCCGTATCCGCCGCGCATACAAAACACGCCATCGATGTCCGGGTCACACCAGGCCCATTGCAGGTCGGCGGCGCGCTGTTTGTCGGTGCCCGCGAGATAAGCGGCACGCGGGTGCCGGGCCGTTGCGTTCGGCCCCATGACGGGTTCGAACCCCCACTCCAACAGTTGCGCGACCGCCCCTCTCACCAGCCCGGGTGGTGCGGGACTACTCGGGCAGATGAGGGCAACGCGCGCACCTGGCTGAAGTGGCGTGTGCTCCGGCCTCACGGTTCGCCCCCCGATCCCGTGAGGCCGAAGATCTGTGCGAAGTAGGCGAACTCAACTTCAATCGCGTGAGCAATGGTGCTCGCAGCGCGAAAGCCGTGCTGCTCGCCTTCGTAGGTGCGGTAGTCGATGGTGCCACCCGCTGCGCGCGCAGCATCCACGAATCGCTGAGTTGCGCTGGGCTGACAGATCTGGTCGTCAAGCCCCTGCAGCACGAGCAGTGGGGCGTGCAACTTGGCCGCGTGCGTCAGCGGCGATCGCTCGAGATAGAGGTCTTCGCGCTCCGGCAGCGGGCCGACAATCCCACTGAGGTATTGCGACTCGAGGTCGTGGGTCTCCCCGCCGGCAAAGGCCAAAAGGTCGACGACCGGATAACGGGCGCACCCAGCCGTGAACGGCGACGGCGAGGTCAGGGCAAGTGCGGTGGTAAAGCCACCGGCACTGCCGCCTCGGATGCCGAGGCGCCTCGGATCCGCCAAGCCCTGCTGGACGAGCCCGTTCGCCACCGCGACGGCGTCGGCGATGTCGACAACTCCCCATTGTCCGTTGAGCCGCTCCCGCCACTGTCGGCCGAAACCTGTCGAGCCGCCATATTCGGGCGCCACAACCCCGATTCCACGGGAGGTGAAGTAGGCGATCTCGAGGTCGAGCCCCGTGCCGTTCTCTCCGGTCGGTCCCCCGTGTATGTGAACGATGTATGGCGCGGGGCCAGCATCGTCGACTCTGGGATTGGTCGGGCGATAGACGTGGGCCGGCACGCTGGCGCCGTCCAAGGCTTCGAACCAGCACCGGTCGGGCGTCGGGAGCCAGCCGAGATCGAGGGTGATGTCACCGATCACCGGTAGCGGTGCGGATCCGCCGATGGTCTCCACCGCTGCGTTGCACCACTTGGCTACTGTCGGCAGCCGCTTCGGCCCGTAGGCGACGCCGGCAACCTGACCGTGGGCGACCGTGATCGATGAGCCCCAGCTGGATAGTCCGGCGTCGTCCGCCGCTGTCACGGGCAGGAGAGTGTCGGCGACCTCGTCGAGCAGGCACAGCCGTCCGTGATCGAGCACGGCGAACACTCCTGGGGAGACGATGCCGAACCATTTCTGCCCGACCCGCCAAAGCGGTCCGCCGAGCTCTCGGTCCACCGGATGGATGGCGGCAACGACTCCGTCGAGCGGGTGGCGGTAGAGGTTCCACCAGCCGGTGATGTCGGACAGATACAGCAGGGTGTCGTCGGTCTCCCATTCAACTTGGCAGATCGAGATGCCGTCACCGACTGTCTCTGACGTCGGGGCTCCCCCGGCGACAACGCGGGTGTTCGCCAGGCGTCCGTCCACGATGTCGGCGACGACGACCTCGCTGCGATCCCACGACATGTTTGGGTGATTCCAGCCGATCCACGCGGCTTTCGTGCCGTCGGGCGACACCCGCAATCCGGCCAGAAAGTGGTGGCCGCCAAAATTCTCGCCGGCGCCCAGCACACGTGCGCAGTGTGGGTCGTCAGCGGCGCTGGCGTCGAGAGGCAAGGCGACGAAATCCCGCGTGACCTCGGTCGGCAGATCGCCGAAGAACTCTTCGCGCAGCAGCCAGACCTCGTCGCCGACGACGACCGGATCGGCGTAGCGGAAAGCCGCCGGCCTCGGCGGCACCGGACTGATCGGCTGGGCGGCGCCGTCGATGGACTGGGCATAGACCCTTTGGTCCGACCACTCGATGAAGCAGAACCGGTCGCCTGGCAACGCGGCCCACGGTTGGCCCCCATACTCGTGCACGCGTGAGCGCACATTCGACGCAGCGAAGGTGAGCCGCGCGGAACCGTCTCCCGCGGCTCGAAACAGCCCATAACGTCCCGCAAGCTCGGGCTGGCTCTGCACCCACCACACTTCGTTGCCAACCTGCCCAACCCACATGATGGCCGCGTGCGAACCGGAAACATCTCGCGGGCTGATCGGCGAATCCCACACGAGACGAGCCTTAGTCATGGGAGGCTCCGATTGCGGACGGCACGACAGAAAGCAATTTCTTCGTGTAGTCGTGCTGCGGATTGAGAAGCACTTCCTCCACTGTGCCCTCCTCGACAATGCGCCCCTGATGCATCACCACAACCCGGTCGGCGATGTTCCAGGCGAGTCCAAGGTCATGAGTGATCACAAGTGCACCGAGGCCGAGCTCGTCCTTGAGCCGCAGCAACAACGCCAGGATCTCGCCGCGTACGGATGCGTCGAGGCTCGCCACCGGCTCGTCCGCCACCAGGAACCCAGGGTCGAGCGCCAGAGCCCCGGCGATCACGACGCGTTGTCGCTGTCCGCCCGACAACTCCTGGGGGATGGCGGTGAAATAGCTTTCGGCAGGGGTCAGCTCGGCCTGTCGGAGCGCGTTGCGCACGATCTCGCGCTCATCCCCAGGCAGGCCATGGATTCGCGGGCCCTCAGCCACGGCCTCATAAACCGAGTGCTTCGGGTTGAGCGAGGCGTTCGGATCCTGCAGCACGAATTGCACCTGCCGGCGGTATGCCTTGAGTACCTTGCGGCTCGTGCCGAGCGGCTTGCCGCGATAGAGAACCGAACCGCGCGTCGGCTGTTCGAGACCGAGAATCGTACGCGCGAGGGTCGTCTTGCCCGATCCCGATTGCCCCACGAGCGCGACGATCTCCCCTTGACGGAACGAAAGATCGACTCCGTCGACCGCGCGGATCCGTCCTGTGCGCGAGGCGAAAGTGACTCCGAGGTCTCGCACTTCGAGCACGACATCGCCGGGCTCTCGCTGCGCGCGGGACGGCTCTGCACCGGTCTGATCGGGTGCATCCGGAGCCGTGTATCCGGGCAGTCGCTTGCGTGACGACAGGTCGCCGATCATCGGAAATGCTGCCGCCAACGCCTTGGTGTGAGGGTGCTCCGGGTGCGCCATCACGCGTGCGCTCGGCCCCTCTTCGACGATCTTGCCGCCCTGCATGACGCAGATCCGCGCGCAGGTCGCCGCGAGCACCGTGAGGTCGTGACTGATCATGATCAGTGACAGCGAGCGTTCGCGCACCAGATCGGTCAGCACCGTGAGCACCTGAGCCTGCACGATCACATCGAGCGCCGTCGTCGGCTCATCGGCGATGATCAGCTCGGGATCACAGGCGAGCGCCATCGCGATCATGATGCGCTGCTTCTGCCCGCCGGACAGCTCGTGCGGGTAAGACACCGACTTGGATGGCTCCAGGTCGACGAGCTCAAGAAGATCCGCGACCCGGGCTTGCCGCGCCGCCGCATCGGGATACGTGGCGGTGCTGTGAATACGCAACGCCTCGGCGATCTGGCTGCCCACACGCTGAACGGGATTGAGGGAATGCATCGCACCCTGGAAGACGACGGCCGCCTCGGTCCACCGTACGGCGCGCAGCCGGCCCCACGTGGCAGTGGTGATGTCGTCGTCACCGAGCAGGATCCGCCCCTCGACCGTCGCATTGGCCGGGAGCAGGCGCAGCACGGAGAGCGCGAGCGTCGACTTGCCGCAACCGGACTCCCCCGCAAGGCCGAGAGACTCACCCGGCTCGAGCACGAGGCTCACACCGTCGACCGCCTGGATGCGACCGCGGCCCTCCTGGCCGACCGTATTGTAGGCGATGCGTACACCGACGAACTCGAGTCGTGGCATCAGCGGCCTCGCAGGGTCGGATTGATGACAGTCTCGAAAGCCCGGCCGACGAGGGTGAAACACAGCACGACCACCACGATCGCCAGACCCGGTGGCAGGACGAACCACCAGTAGCCTGCAGTCGCCGATCCGGTGTCGAGCGCCGTCTTGAGCATGCTGCCCCAGGAGATTATGGTCGGATCGCCCAGCCCCAGGAAGGACAGCGTCGACTCGGCGATGATCGCCGAGCCCACCGTCAGCGTGGTGTTGGCGAGCACCAACGGCAGCACCGCCGGAAAAACGTGCTTGGTGATGATGTGCCGGTTGCCCGCGCCGAGCGCCCAGGCACGTTCGATGTAGGGCCGCTCCTCGATCGTGAGGGTCTGCGAGCGTACGAGTCGGGCGGTGCCGGCCCACGAGGTCAGGCCGATTGCGACGACGATCGTGACCACACCGCGCTGGAGTACGGTCGAGAGGACGATGGCGAGCACCAGCGACGGCACGACGAGGAAGAAGTCGATGACACGCATGATGACGGCCTGCCCCGTGCCGCGGAAGTGACCCGCAGCCATACCGACGATCGTGCCGATCACCATCGAGACCGCGGTCGCCGAGAATCCGACGAGTAGCGAGATGCGCGAACCCCACAGCAACAGCACGAGCACTGAGCGTCCGGCCGGGTCGGTGCCGAGCGGATAGGCCAGGGTCGGTGAGTGGTTGGGTGGGCCGGTCGCCTTCGTGACGTCGAGCAGGTGCGACGGCGCAATCAGCGGTGCGGCGACCGCGAGCAGGATCACAATCAGCAGGAGCACCAGCCCGATGACACCCGAGCGATGTGACCTGAACTCCTTGGCCACCTCGCGCCGACGGTCTCGGCGTCGAACTGCGGCGACCGAACGTCCCGTGCGCGGCGCAGTGGAGGCGCTCATGCCGACTTCAATCGTGGATCAAGCACTCGATAGAGCAGGTCCGCAAAGAAATTCATCACGATGACCAGGGCCGAGAACACGACGAACGTGCCCTGCAACAGCGGCAGGTCGGGGGCGGTCAGTGCCTGAAATGTGAGGTAGCCGAGCCCGGGCCACGAGAACACCGTCTCCACGGTGACGGCGCCGCCGATCAGGCCACCGAGGGTCAGGAAGATCAGCGTCACGGTGGGCAGCAGCGCATTGGGCACGGCGTGCTTGCGGCGCACGTCATCCTCACGCAGCCCCTTCGCCCTCGCGGTCACCAGGTAGTCGGCCGTCATCTCCTCGAGCAGGGACGCGCGCATCACCATGAGGTACTGGGCATAGACCACTGCGACGAGTGTGACGACCGGCAGAGCGAGGTGCCGCAAGACGTCCCCCATGTAGGCAAGGCCCGTCTCGCCGCCGCCCGGTGTCGTCATCCCGCCGGTGGGAAGCCATTGCAACCAGCCGCCGAACACCAGCAACAAGATAAGGCCAAGCCAGAACGTGGGAACAGACCAGAACACGAGCGCGAGGCCTGTCTGGGTCTTGTCGAACGCGCTTCCACGCCGCCAGGCCGCTCGCTGACCGAGCCACAGTCCGAGCACGATCGAGATGAACGCCGCGGTACCCGTAAGCAGCAGGGTCGGGCCCAATCTGTCACCGATGAGGTTGATCACGGGCTGGTTGTAGGTATAGGACAGTCCAAGATCACCGCGGAAAATACCCACGACGTAGTCCCAGAACTGCGAATACATCGGTTGGTCGAGCCCGAACTGCTTGCGCAGCAGCTCGACTTGGTCGGCGCTCACACGCCGGCCGCGAGTCATGGAGATCGCCGGGTCTCCGGGCAAAATCCGGAAAGCAAAGAATCCGAGGACAACGACCATCGCAAGGCTGATCAGGGCGCCTCCCCCTTTGAGGGCGACGTACCGAGGCCAGGAGGCACCGCGGGGACGTTCGTCCCCGGGTGCCTCCTGCAACGCCTCTTCTGCCTGAAGAGTGACCGACATTCTTACTCTCTGTCCTCCGAGTTCGCACCACGGCGCCTCATGGCTACGGCCGTTACGGCACCAGCAAGGACCACGATGATCAGGATGGTTGCCCAGATCGGGAATCCATCGCCGTTATCGGAGCTCGCTGAGACCGGTGTGGCGCTGTAGTAACCCCAGTATCCGTTCTGTCCCCCGATGACTCCTGTGGTGGCCGGCTGCTTGTCGAAACCGCCGAAGCGATCTGAGCGGTAGGCCTCGAGCGACTGTGCATAGAAGATCACGTCGTTGACCGCAGCCTTGTAGATCATCGCAAACGCATCCTTGGCGATGATCGCCCTCTTCGCAGAGTCGAGCTCGGTGTGCTGCGCGGTGAACAGCGTGTCGAACGCCGGGTCGCACCAGTTGTTCTCGCTCAGCGAGCCGGAGCCGTCCGAATTTGGATAGGAGCTGCACGTATTGACCGAGAGCTGGAAGTCGGGATCTGGTCCAAGTCCGAAGCCGGTGAAGTAGAGGTCGTACTTCCCGAGCGTCGAGTCGTTGTTGACTTGGTTGTCGGACTGCATCGTTACCTCGACGTTGATGCCGATCTCTTTGAGCCACGGCTTGATGTAGTCAGCCATCTGCGCGTGCTGAGGGTTGGAGGTACGACCCATCAGTCGCAGATCGAGCGGCTCGCCCGTTTTGTCGGTGCGCATGCCGTCCGAACCCCTCTTGTAGCCCGCGCCATCGAGCATCGTGTTGGCCGCAACCGGGTCGAACTTGATCACATCGGCCGGGTCGATGCCGTAGTAGGACGGGTAGACGGGAGGAACTTCGGTCTGCCCGAGCGTGCCCAGTCCCTGCTGCACCTTGGTGAGCAGCGTCTTGTTGTCGATCGCCGAGAAGATGGCCGTACGCAGAGCGACGTCCTTGAGCGCCGGGTTGCCGTTGCCGAGCGGGGCTCCCTTGGCGTCCTTGGCTCCGGAGTTGATGTTGACCGACGTGTAGCGGCGGCCGGCGCCGGCATTGGTCGTGATGCCCTTCTGTCCCTTGAGCGCCTTGAACTGTGCTGGCTCAAGGTCACGCACCAGATCAACCTCACCGGTTTTCAGGCCCTGCACCGCGGCGTCACTATTTTTGTAGTAGACGTAGGTGATGCCGTCAATCTTGGGCGCCCCGCGCCAGAAGTTCTTGTTGGCGACGAGCTCGACCGACTGACCCTGCTTGTAGCTCTTGACGACGAAAGGACCGGATCCGACGGCGTCCTTGTCGTTGGCGAACGCCTCGGGCTTGTTGACCCCGCTCCAGACGTGCTCGGGCACGATGGGCAACTCAGCCCCCGGGTTGGGCGCCTGCGCCTCGATGAGAACAATCTTGACAGTTTGGTCGCCCTCGGCGGTGACCGTCTTGATGTTCGTGAGCAGCCCACCGTTGGCCTGCTGCAACTTCTCATTGCTCTTGACGGCGCCGAACGTCCAGGCGACATCGTTGGCGGTAAGCGGCTCGCCGTCGGACCACACGCGGTCCTTGGGGATGGTGAAGGTCCAGGTCAGACCATCGGCCGAGGTTGCCCATTTGCTGGCGATGCCAGGAACGACGGAGTTGTCCTTCGCGCCGTAGGCGACGAGTGCCTCATACTGCAGAGCCATCACGCCGGTACTCGACGCGAGGATCGCGGTGAACGGGTTGAGCGTGTCAATCTCTGAGGCGATCGCGATCTTCAGCGTGGTCGATGCCTTGTCCGAATCTGCGGCTTGCGAGCTTGTCGCGGCAAGCGTGGACAACGCGACAACCGCCGCGAGCGCAAGCGCGAGCCCGACAAACCAGCGACGATGCGCGGTGGAAGGATCAGAATCCGTACTGGTTGAAAACACGGTGCCTCGTTTCAATCGGGGACTGCTGCTCGCTGCAGTAGCCGTTCATCACACAGATACTCAGTCGATGCTTGTGTTCGCTGACGAGGCGACAGGATCGAGACAATCACCGCGACTCAACGAGTGTCAATCCGCCTGCGCCGTCTCGGAAAAGATGTAACACTCCCGAAACAAGAAAGCAGTTTTACGTAGCACATAACTTTGCTGCCTTGTGCGAAGTATGGCTATTCTGCGGTAATCACGGTACAAATTACAAGAGCAAATCAAAAACATACGATTATGCGATACGTAAAGACAATTTCCGAAGTCACGGGATCGGGGTGCACGATGTCGCAAATTGCGAACGATAGGCTCACCGACCCGGTGGGCGTCGTCAAGCTGTGTGCCGAGCTCATCGCCTTCGACACGACAAACTTCGGCGAGGGCCGAAGCAACGGCGAACGGGAGATTACCGGATACATCGCGCAACTTCTCCGCAACGCCGGTTACGCCCCCGAGATCGTCGGGCCGACGCCGGAACGCGCGAGCGTCGTCGCCCGGATTGCCGGCTCCGATCCCTCGCTTCCCGCTCTGCTCGTCCACGCACATACCGACGTCGTGCCGGTCGAAGTCGACGATTGGAGCGTTCCACCGTTCGCGGGACTCATCCGCGATGGCTACGTCTGGGGCCGGGGTGCCGCGGACATGAAGGACATGGTGGCGATGACGATCGCGACCGCCCAGGACTGGGCAAGTCGTGCCATTCGCCCGCGCCGGGACATCGTGCTCGCCTTCGTCGCCGACGAGGAAGACCGCGGCGACCTCGGTGCGGACTGGCTGGTGCGCGAACGACCCGAACTCCTCGCGGGAGTCAGCACCGCCATCGGCGAGAGCGGTGGCAACGCCATCCGCGCCATCGACGCAGCCGGGACCGTCCGCCGGTTGTACGCCGTGGCGACGGCCGAGCGAGCAACCATGCACATGCGCCTCACCAGCACCGGAACTTCAGGACACGGCTCCAGGCCCACCGCGGACAATGCCGTGCGCCAACTGCTTGATGCCACTCAGCGCATCGCCCAACACCGGTGGCCAGTGCATTTGTCGTCGACCGTGCGGGCATTCCTCGAGCAGGCCTCGCACGCACTTGGCTACGAGGCGGAACTCGATTCCGATGAAGGCGTGGAGCGTACGGTCGAGCGTCTCGGCGACGCCGGAGCCGTAGCGCGCTACACGATTCGAGCCTCCGCCACTCCCACCGTGCTCCGCGCGGGCGGCAAGGTCAACGTCATCCCGGGCAAGGCCGAGGCGCTCCTCGACGTACGCTGCCCGCCGGGCTACGAAGACGAACTCGAGGATGTGATCGACAAACTTCTTGCCGACGACGCAACCCGCGACTTCGTGTCGCTCGGTCGGTCGGTCGAGTCCGCACCCGACAGCGAGTGGTTCCGCGCGATGGAGCGAGCCATCCTCGACCAGGATCCGGACGGGATCGTGGTTCCGTTCTGTATGGGCGGAGGCACCGACGCGAAGGCATTCTCATCGCTCGGCATTGCCTGCTATGGATTCGCCCCACTCGGACTCGATAGCGAGGGACGAGAGGTGCACGGCGTACACGGCGTCGATGAGCGCGTGCCAATCGAGTCCCTTGTCAGCGGCCAGCGGATGCTGGCGTCGTTCCTTCAGCGAGTGTGAGTCGAATCCAGTCGCCTGCGGCCCGCATCGCCGCAAGCACCCGGTCTCGCGTTTCGACGGGCGCGTCGTCGTTCCAGTTGGCCAGCACCGCGTAAGCCAATCGCCGCTGCGAATTGCCCACGATCCCCACGTCGATGCGAGCGGTCGAAATCGTGCCGGTCTTGTTGCGCAGCGTGATGCCGCGATCCTCTTCCAGGTGAGCGAGCGGATCGAGGCCGAAGGCTGCCGCGACCATCGAGAGATCGGTGTTGAGGCCAATCCAGTCGAGTACGCGGCTACTGACTTTCGCGGAGATCACGGCCTCATTGCCGAGGCGTAAGAGCAGATCGGCTAGTTCTCCCGCCGTTCCGCGAGACAGTGTCGGCGGGTGCTCCGGCAGCCGCTCCGGGCGGATTCGGTCGAGTAGTTCCGAACTCGTATAACCGAGGTTTCGGGTCGTGGCCGCGACCGCATCGAGACCGATCCTGGCGATGAGCACGTTGGTGGCGAGGTTGTCACTCAACGCGCCGATCAACGCGCAGCCGTCGCCGATCGTCATGGTGTCCGCGTCGAGGGCATACCAGATCCCCGAATCGGCGACCGACGCCTCCGGTCGGCGATCGATGAGTTCTCCCAGACTCAAGGTTCCTGCGTCGACTTGACGTGCGATCTCGATGAGAAGGAACAGTTTGCCGACGCTCGCAGTCCTCAACACACGCTTTGGGAACACGTCGAGAAGGCACTCGCCGGTGTCCACGTCGGTGATGCAGGCCGACCATTGGAGACCGGCATCGCCAGCGACGTCCACGAGGAGGGACTCCGGATTCTGCGGCGCAATGGGCATTCGCCCAGTTTAGGCGGGGTCCAACCCGGCAGAGCAAAGCAATCAGTCGCGATAAGCCGGTTCTTCGATGGCCGTGGGAATGATCTTGCGGCGGCTGCCGGGTAGTCGACCGACCAATGCGCTGAGCGGTTCGACCGCCATGTTGAGGGCGCCAACCGCCTGATTGAGACCCGGAATCACCGAGCCGAGGGACTCCAGTTTGGGCACGATGGATTCGAAGACACCGCCGAGAGCGATCAGCTGGTCGAGAGTGCCGCCGGGTTCGAGAAGTTTTTCGAGGATCCCCTCCTCGGCAAGCAATTGCTCAAGCAGCCCGCCGGGAGCGAGGATCCGGTCGAGCGCACCTTCTTCGGCCAGCAAACGGTCGAGCGCACCGCCGGGGGCGAGAAACCGATAAAGCGGCCCGTCATCGGCGAGGAGCCGGTCGACCGGTCCCGACGGCTCGAGTAGTCGGTAGAGCGGCCCGTCTTCGGCCAACACGCGGTCGAGGGGGCCCCCGGCCTCCAACAACCGTACGATCGGGCCGTCCTCTGCCGCCATACGGTCGATGAGTCCGTCGCGTGCAAGAGCCTTGCCGATCGGCCGGTCTTCGGACGTGATGTCGGCGAGGGTATTGGCGAGCCCGACCGGTCCGCGTTCATCGGCCATGACCCTGGCAACCTGGTCGAGCAGTCCGCCTTCGCCAATCAGCAGGCCGATGCGTTTGGCATAGCCGCCTTCGCGCAGTATCGGCCCGTTGGGCGAGGCGAGTTGGCCGAGGGCGAGAGTCGCCTCGGTCGCCGCGACCGTGACACGAAGCGGGAGGAACACAAGCCCCTTGATATCCATGCCGAAAGCGTATGGGCTGCAACGGAGCCTGTCACACCATCTCTTGAATACGCGGGTCGCTTGACGATGCGAACAGATCGACATATATTCATCACATGTTGAATATAAATGCTGTCGAGGTTGACGACCTTGTGGTTATCCGCGGAAAGAACGTCGTGCTTCCCGGGCTGACGACCGATGTGAAAACCGGCTCGGTGACGGGCCTGCTGGGGCCGAGCGGCTGTGGAAAAACCACCCTCATCCGCGCGATCGTCGGCATCCAGATCATCAAATCGGGCCGGATCACCGTGCTCGACGGCCCCGCCGGCACAGCTGTGAACCGCTCGCGCGTGGGCTACGTGACGCAGGGGAACTCGGTTTACCCCGACCTCACGGTCCGACAGAACCTCGCCTACTTCGCAGCCCTGGCCGGCAGCGACTCTTCGGCGATCACCGAAGCGCTCGGTAATGTCGGGCTCACCTCGGATGCGGACTCGCTCACCGGCAACCTGTCTGGCGGACAGTGGACCCGCGTCTCGCTCGCCGCCTCGCTGTTGGCCGACCCCGACCTGCATCTCCTCGACGAACCAACGGTCGGCCTCGATCCGGTCCTGCGCCGCGACTTGTGGCAACTGTTTGCCGCACTCGCCGCCGACGGCAAGACGTTGCTGGTGTCGAGCCACGTCATGGACGAAGCCGCGCGTTGCGACCGCGTACTCCTCATGCGCGAAGGCAAACTCGTCGCCGATGCGACGCCCGACGAACTTCGTGCCCAGACCGGCGAGGACGACCTCGAAAAGGCGTTCCTGGTCCTCGCAGAAAGGCAAATGGCATGACCCGCACCCTCGCCACCGCCCGCCGTGTCCTCCAACAACTGAGCCACGACCACCGCAGCATGGCCCTGATCATCATCATGCCCTCACTGCTGTTGACCCTCTTCAAATATGTGTTCGAAGGCAGTCCGATGGTCTTCAACCGGGTCGGGCCGCAAATGCTGGGAATCTTCCCGTTCGTCATCATGTTCCTCGTGACCTCGGTGACGATGGTCCGCGAACGTACCTCCGGGACACTCGAACGTCTGCTCACCACACCGCTCAAGCGCGGCGAGCTGATCGTCGGCTACGGGCTGGCCTTCGGCTTCGCAGCGCTCATCCAGTCGTTGGTCAGCTCAGCCGTCGCGATCTGGATCCTCGACATGAACGTCAGGACCCCATGGGTCGTCGTCCTCTTCGCCGTGGTCGATGCCGTGCTCGGCACGGCTCTCGGACTGCTCATGTCGGCGTTCGCGGTGACGGAGTTCCAGGCCGTGCAGTTCATGCCCCTGATCGTCATTCCGCAGCTCCTGTTGTGCGGCCTGATCGCCCCGAGAGACAGCATGGCTGAGGTCCTGCGCTGGCTCTCCGACGTCATGCCTCTCAGCTATGCGACCGATGCGTTCACCCGCGCCAGCTTCACCGCCAACATGGACTCGGCGATGTGGATCGACCTCACGGTCCTGGCCGGGTCTTGCGTCGCCGCGATCGCGCTGGCATCGCTGACCCTGCGACGCCGCACACCATGACCCAGGCCAGAAAACGTGGTCGTCCGGCCGGCGCGCCGGCCGACACACGTGCACGAATCATCGAGGTCGCCAGGCAACACCTTGCGGCCAAGGGATTCGCCGGATCTTCGATGCGTGCCATCGCCCGCGAAGCTGGCGTCGACCCAAGCCTGATCAGCCACTACTTCGGCGACAAGTCCGGACTCCTCGTCGCGACGATGCAGTTGCCCCTTAACCCGATCGAAAAGATCCTGCCCATTCTCAACGGGGACATCGAAGGCATGGGTGTCGGGCTAATCACGGCATTTCTCGACGCCTGGGATCCTCATCGCGAAGTCTTCAGCGCGCTGCTCCGATCGACCTTCGGCAACGGCGATCCGACCACGATGCCGGCGATCCAGGTTGCGCAAAACGTCATAGTGAGCGGTTTGCGCGTTAAATTAAGTGGCCCCGACGCCGACATACGCGCCACTCTTGCCGCTTCGCAGATCATCGGCATGGCGACAATCCGTTATGTCGCCCGTCTCGAACCGTTGGCGAGCGCGCCAGCCGCACAAGTCGCCCACGCGTTGGGACCGGCAATTCAGGAGTTGCTCACGCCGTCAAAACGCTGAGCGGCAGGCTCAAAGCACCGCGGCGAGGCTTCCGATCGCGGAAAAAAGCGCGACGACGATCGAGACCGGCATCAGCCAGAGGGCGGCCACCGTCACCGACACGGTCGTGCCGATCTTGGGCGGTGCGAAGTAGCGCGCGCGCGGCAAGTCGCCGATACCTTCGATCCAGCGACTTGTCATCTTCGTGCCGCTCCATACGGCCTGGAGACGTGAAAACAGGCGCCATCCTCCACCGCCGGCAAGTTGGGTCAACGCACCTCTGGTTTCGCCGACCTTGTCACTCAGGCTGATCATGATGCCGAGTTCGGTGGCAAGTCTGTCGGGCTCCTCAACCGCCTGCAGTATCCGATGGCGGCGACCCGCAAAGGCACAGGAAATTGAAGCCATCACCAGGCCGATCACGAGACCGATAACGCGGCCTCCGCCGTCTGCGTTCAGGGAGAACAAGACGACAACGGCGATGAACGGCACCGGGATCCACAACACGATCGCGGTCGGGATCCACAACACCTGCACGGCGACCGTGATGACCCGCGCAGCCCGTTCGGCTACTTGTCCGGTCTGATCGTCGACCGTGTTGGCCCAGTTGCCGACCGCCTGATTCGCGTCGCTGCCAAATGACTTCGTTCGCCTCCATCGCATGTCACCCATGCTAGAGGTCGCGCCGATAGGGAAAGTCGCCTGACCTCTTAGGTATACGACACGAGCCCTATAGTCCGTTTGTGGCTATCGTCCTTGCGCTGATCTCGGCATTTGCCTATGGCATTTCCGATTTCCTGGGCGGGCTGTTCTCCAGGAAGGTGTCGGCCTGGCAAGTCGCCGTCGTCGGTCAGTCCTCATCGACGATCTTCGCGGTCGTCGCCGGTGTCATCATCGGTGGTGACGCTGTGGCACGGGACTGGGTCTGGGCCGGCATCGCCGGTCTCGGCGGCGGTTTCGGCACGGCCTTCCTCTATCGCGGTTTGGCCCGGGGCCGTATGAGTGTCATCGCGCCCATCTCCGCCATCGGATCGGCATTGGTCCCGGTCTCTTTCGGACTCATCACGGGTGACCGACCATCACTCCTGGCAATTTTCGGCGTTGTGTGCGCCTTTCCGGCCATCTTCCTGATTTCGCAAATCGTTGAGAATGCGCCGGCCGGTCAGGGCGGGATTGCCGATGGCGTGCTCGCCGGGCTCGGTTTCGGCTTCATGTTCGCGACGCTGGGCCAAGTCGGATCCGAGGCGAACCTCCTCCCGCTAGGCCTCACTCAAGGCACTTCGGTCGTCGGCATCATCATCACCGCAACGGTGTTGCGCGCCGCCTGGGTTCCGCGCACTCGGGCGGCCTTCGCCCCGCTCATCATGGGTCCGCTCGGGGTCATCGCCACCGGAAGTTTTCTGTATGCGACTCATTACGGGCTGTTGTCGGTCGTCTCGGTCATTTCGGCCCTCTATCCGGCCAGCACCGTCGTCCTCGCCGCCCTCGTGTTGCGGGAGAAGATCCATACCAATCAGGCGATCGGCCTCGCCCTCGCCGCCTCCGCTGTGGCCCTCGTCGCCCTGGGCTGACTACTTGAGGAACTTCGAGGTCGTCCGGTCCTTGAGCGGTTTGCCGCCGGTCTGGCAGGTCGGGCAATACTGCAGGGCAGAGCTGGAGTAAGACACGTCGCGCACCGTGTCCCCGCACACCGGGCAACTCTCACCAGCGCGACCGTGCACCCGCATGCGGGTCCGCTTGTCGTCCTTGAGCTCCGAAGCCGGTTTGTCGTGCGCTTGCGCAACGGCTTCGCGAAGTATGTCCTGTGTGGCCGACTCGAGCCGCTGGGTTTGGACCTCGTCAAGGTCTTCGGCGATGGCAAACGGTGACAACTTCGCCGCATGCAGGATCTCGTCGCTGTAGGCGTTTCCGATGCCGGCAACGATTTTTTGGTCGCGCAACAGTCTCTTGATCTGCATACGGCGGCCGAGCAGCGGGCGAAGTTCGAAGCCTGCAGCCAACGGATCGGGGCCGAGGGCTGCGATTCCCGGCACATCCCATGGCGAATGCACGGCGTACATCGCCAAACCCTTGCGCGTCCCGGCCTCAGTGACATCGAAACCCACATGCGGCCCGTTTCCGTCGTCGAAGCGTATGCGGGCGGCGAGCGGGCCGTTGCCCCTCTTCAATGTGCGATCTCCGAGTTTGTCCGACCACCGCAGCCAGCCGGCCTTGGCGAGGTGGATGACCAGGTGGAGTCCGTCGACGTCGATATCGATGAACTTGCCGTGCCGCGTGACGTCAGTGACCGCCAGCCCGGCGAACGCCGAAACCGGCGGGTCGAATGTCTTGAGCACGGAGAACGAGGCGATTTCGATTTCCACGACAACGGCACCGGCGACTTTTCCCCGCAGAAATCCGACGAGTGCGTCAACCTCGGGCAGTTCGGGCATAGACCCATTGTGACGCGTTCAGCCGGTGACGGTGAGCCACAACAGGGCGAAATTGAGCGCGATGATGATGAGGGCCACGAGCGAGGCGACGGCGGTCACTGACCGGCGGCTCACGTATTCGCCCATGACCGAATGCTTCGCCGTCAGCCATACGAGCGGAACGAGAGCGAACGGAACACCGAACGACAACATGACTTGCGAACCGATAAGAACGCCGCTCGGCTCGGCCCCGAGGCTGAGAATCAACAATGCGGGCAGCACCGTGACGATGCGGCGCGTCATGAGCGGTATGCGCCGGCGAAGCAATCCCTGCATGACTTCGGCGCCGGCGGCGCAACCGACGGACGTCGAGGCGAGGCCCGAACCGAGCAGCGCCACCGCGAAAAGCAATGCCACACCGGCGCCGAGTTCGGAGGTGATGACATTGTGGACACCTTCGAGCGTGTCCGTCCCGGGCAGCCCGTTGAGGTTGGCCGCGGCAACGACCAGCAGCGACAAGTTGAGGATTCCGGCGAGAACCAGCGCGAGGACGACGTCGATCTTTGTCGCCGACAAGAGTTGCCGCACCGAGAGATGCGCGCCTCGGTCGCCGAGTCGGTCGACGGTCAGGCTCGAATGAAGGTAAATGACGTGCGGCATGACCGTCGCGCCGATGATTCCGGAGGCCAGGAGGAGGCTGTCCGAACCCGCGAACATCGGCACAAGTCCCCCGGCCAGATCACCGCCGTCGGGGACGTTGATGAACAGGCCCGCGGTGAAGCCGACAGCAATAAGCGCGAGGAAGGCCATGATGATGCGTTCCAGTGCGCTCTGGCCCCGAATGTCGCCTATCCGGAGCACGACCATCGAGATCGTTGCGGTGATGATGGCCCCGACGACCAACGGCAGGTCGAACAGCAGGCTCAGGGCGATCGCACCGCCG
>JACMOZ010000490.1 GCA_014377785.1 Aeromicrobium sp. | reverse complement strand
TCGATCTGTCCCTCCCCCATCGGCGCGGCGATCTCACGAGGCATGGAACCTGTTCGCGCCTGATAGCGCACCAGCGCTGCATATCGCGTGGTCCACGAGACCCCACGAGGGTCGTTCCGGGGCCGCAGGAACTTGATTGTTGTCGGCACGGTGCCGCCCTTCCGGACGGCACGTTTGGCCTATCCGGGAGATGCATGCGCGGTGGCGCCGAAGAAATCCGGTCACAACGCTCGGAGGCACGTTCGTTCGGAGCTCTTGGCGGACCAGAGGGACTTCCTGCGAGGTAGTGCCCTTGATCATTGGAGCGGTAGCAGTGCCGTCTGGTCCGATGACCAGGCGCCTGCGAATGTCTCAAGGACGTGGCACTCTTGCGAGGTGGAAACCTTTCGACTCGAAGCTGCCGATGATCACGTTCGCAATCTCGCGCACGAGAATGACGTAGTTCGCGCAGTCTCGGAACTTGTTTGGAACGCACTCGACGCGGATGCGACGAGGATTTCCGTTGAGCTGATCCGTAACTCGACGGAAGGCATCGATGGGGTCGCTGTGTCCGACAATGGGCATGGGATGTCGGCTGAAGCCGCGTCAGCTGGTTTTCGAAACATCGGTGGTTCGTGGAAGCGGGTCACTCGGCGCAGCCCCGGTGACCGCCCATTGCACGGAAAATTCGGCCGGGGACGACTGAGGGCTTTCGCGCTCGGTACTGATGTCGTCTGGGAAACCGTAGGGACAGGCGTCACGGGAGAAACCGTTTCACTCGTCATAACAGTTGAAGCAGGAACGGTCGATAAGTGGACCGTTTCGACGCCCGTTCCAAGCCAAGGTCCCACAGGGACCACTTTCCGGTCCGCTGGGAAACAGGGACTGGATCGTCTCGCCAGTGACGAGGCCCACGCGCTTCTCCTTGCTGAGTTTGCGCCGTACCTGATGGATCGACCAGTAATCGAAGTCACCTACGACGGGGCGGTGCTGCGTCCATCCGACAACGTAAAAGATGACACGGTCGTTCAATTGAGGTGGGAGCACGGGAACCAGGAGCTTTTCGCCGAGTTGCGAATTATTGAGTGGCGGAAAGCCGCTCGAAGTTCCGTTGTGCTCGCCGACGAAAACGCGGTTGTTGTGGAGAGCCTTGATCGCGCCCCGGCGCCCGATTTCCGCTACTCGGCATACATCCTGTGGGAACGCATGCCTGAATTCGAAGGCCAATGGATGCTTGCGGGAGTTGGGCAAGACTCCGAGCTCGCGGGCCTCCTCGAGACTTCTAACCAGGCGATCATGGATCACTTCGAAGGCCGTCGCAACGCACGGCGCCGGGAGCAGGTTGACAAGTGGAAGGCAACCGGCTCATACCCGTATTTGGGCGAACCTTCCACCGACGAGGAAACCGTCGAGCGAGCAACGTTCGACGTCCTTGCCACCGCCATTGGCAGACATATCCCGACCGGAAGGCGCCAGCAAAAGCTGACCCTGGGCCTGTTAAAGGAGTCTCTGCAGCAACAGCCGGAGCGCGTCGGCGACCTCATCGATCAATGGATCGGCCTCCCAGAACAGGAGCGCCAAGACTTCGACAGGTTGCTCAAGCAGACGGGCCTCTCCCGGTTGATACAAGCCAACACAAACGTGTCGAATCGCTTGGAATTTCTCCGCGCATTGGAGTTGATGGTTTTCGACCCCGAAACCGTCGACATGGTCGGCGAGCGCGACCACCTTCACCGCATCCTCGAGCGCGAACTTTGGGTCTTTGGCGAGCAATTCAATATGATGGCAAGCGAACGCGGTCTCAGCTTCGTCCTTGAGAGGCACATTGAGCTGCTTGGCGCGGAGGTGGAGACCAAACCGGTGCGACGTCTGGACGGAAGGATCGGACGCGTCGACCTCTTGCTGTCCGCGAAAGCAAGAGAGTACGAGCGCGCCCGCCACCTTGTAATCGAGCTGAAAGCGCCGAAGATCACTGCAACGATGAAAGAAGTTGAGCAGATCAAGTCCTATGCGCGCACCGTCGCGGCCGATCCTCAATTCGCGGGCGCGGACACACTTTGGGACTTCTGGCTCATCACTTCTGACATCGACCAAGACGTCCAAGAGGAGCGCTCGCAAGCAAACCGCGAACGCGGGATCGTCTATGCCTCTGACGGTACCCCGGACCAGCCTCGCCGCGTTCGTGTATGGGTGAAGACTTGGTCGGAGATCGTCAACGAAGCGCAGCAACGCCTCGCCTTTTATCAGGACACCTTGCGTCGAGACGTGACGCTTGAGGAAGCGCGCGAGTACCTCGTGCGAAATCACGGAGATGTGATCCCGGAAGGTCTCATCCGCACGGTCCATGAGAATGGGAGCAAGGAAGGCTGGCTAGGGACAGTTCGGACTGAAGATCCAGCCTGAAATATTGGTATGAGGCCGCAAGCGCCCTCGAGACGGCAGAAGGATCCACTACTTGGGTTCTGCGCTTGCGTCGGATTCGTTCAAAATCATGCGCTCGGCACGGAGCTTTGCGCGACCGTCTCGAGCTTGAGCGCAACGAGCCGCGTCGATCTTCTTGCTCTCTGCTTTCCCGAGTTTCCTTACGTGCACCCACTGATACCGGTCAGCTGTGCGAAGTTGGAGCCAGAACCAGGCCCCTAAGCGTGTCCACTGACCTCGCGCTCATCCTGTGATCTCCGCGAGCACGTCCATTGCATCACCGCGGCACGACGCTCCTCGCTGGATTCCTCACGTCTATGACACCCCTAGGCTTTCTGGACGAACCCACGGTCGCCACTGCCACAGGGCGCAGGCCCCCGAAGACCTTTGCAGCCCTTGTGACCGGCTGACATGCCCGGTTAGATGTCGAATCGGCTCGAGCCGAGGATCTTCAGGTATTTCGCTGCGTACTCGCTTTGAGGTTCGCGAACGGCGAGGGCGATCGTGAGAGCGAGTTCCACCGCTTCGGAATTACTGCGGGAGCCCAGGATTTCGCGTGCCGCTTGAACCAGGGCGGCGTCTACCCGCACTCGAACCTTCAGTCCTTTAGCCATTCCCACTCCAGAGTTTTCGTGTTGAGCAGGGCGAGGTTGCCCGGCATTCCGTTGCAGCCGAGGGAGTACACGCGTCTGCCATCTGCGAGCTCGATGTCTCCCTTCACATGGAGATGACCGTGAGCGAGAACTTTTGGGCGCACGGCGTTCCACACCCGGGTGACTTTCGCCCGCGATTCGGCAGAGTACGCGAGTGCCTTCGGTGCCCATCCCATCGGGTTGGTGGCGAGGATGTTCTCGACCTGGCTGGTGCCATCATCGACCGTCTCGTGGGTAAGCATGACCTCGACCGGACCACCGGCAATAGCGCCCTCGACATCCAGCTCGGTGGGGGCCTCGTCGGCCCACCAATCGACCCCCTCGCTGCGGAATTCGCGATCGACGGAGGCCGCACCGCCGAACGACATCCAGCGATGCCCGCCGAGCGTGAATCGGAAACCGCGGGGCAGAACCCACACGACGCGACTCAGTTGGACGGCTTCGCCGGGCTCCCTGGCGAAACGGGCTGCGAGCTCACCCCAGTCCTCATGATTGCCGGGGGTGACGAACACGCGACTGATGCCGGCGGAGTAGCACAAGAAGTCCACCGCTGCGAGGAATCCGCTCCCGTGTGCCTCCTTGAAAATGCCGAAGTCACCGAGGTGAAAGATCATGGAGACATCCGGGGCTTGACGATGGAGGCGCGGAATCGCCGACTGCACCCAACTGATGCTCCCGTGCCAATCACCGGCGATCGCAACCCAGCCCACCGCATCAACTGAAATGCCGCTGTCGTTCACTTCCCCACCTCGGAAAGTTGAGTTCAAGGGTGGAGCGGTGCTCGCCGGATGGCGGTCACTTGAGTTTGGGACGGAACGACCTGCTCCTCCGCTGCGGTGACTGGGCTGGTCGCCCGCAATTGTCTCGGGCTCGGACCCGATTTCGGGATCCTCGCTCATGTTTCGGGCTCGTCCGTGATGGAGACGATGGTTGCCGTCAGATGGGTGGTGGCCCCAGTGAGGTAGCCTTCGTCGGCGACGACGAGGTACCCCTGCTTGCCGACCTCCCAGCGGGGGCCGAGTCGGCTCAGAACCCGTGGAGAGTGATCGTACCGTTCGGTTCCGGCCCCAGGTCCTGGGCGTCGTTCCCAGGTGGTCCGGCCCACCACATCGAGAATGTGCACGCTGCCCGAGGCCGTTTCAATGCGGTAGATCCCTTGTTGGCGCGGCAATTTGTCAAAGTGGGTCATGCTGTTCCCCTCCGTTGAGTGCCTCGACCGGGCGTCGACGCTGTGCTGGGTTTCGTCGCAGTACGGACCAGTAGCAGGTACTCCGTCCCCGGCGCCACGAGGATCTGACGTCCGTTCGCGAGCGCTGCAAGCTCACGGGAGGTCAACGTCAGCGTCCATCCGGCGTTAACATAACGGCGACCGAAATAGAAGAGCCCAGCGCGATCCCAGCGAAATGGGCGACGAAGGACAAGACGGGCAGCCTCGCCGGAGGAATCCAGATCACATTCGGGTGGCTCGATCATGCGGTGCCCTCCATTCCTGAAACCCGCGGGACAAGGGACACGCACCCGCGAAGAATCGCGAGTCTCTGAAAGGACGGAGGGTGGGCACAGCTTGAAAGCTCGTCATTCTGACCGGGTAGACCTCGTGTTGGCGCGGGAGCTCGTGGACACAGGTCATGTCGCTCCATTCGGCTCGCTGTATTGGGTCGAATGGGAAGCTGAGGCGAGTACGAGCATGCGATCCTGACGGATTGTGTGCCGCTGCACCAAGTGCCGCGCAGTTGACTCGGGGCCGGCATCCCACTGTTCAGACGGTCGTCACAATATCTGGGTGCCTCTTTCGAAGGTTCCCGTTGTGGAAGACAGAATTACTCTGCCGAGCATTTGTCCGCAGTCAGGTGTGTCGAGCGAGTCCATCGGGCGGGAGCTGGCCCGCTCCCACGGACAGTGGCAGGCAGCGCGGGGCTGGTTCAAAAACATCATTCTCTGCGAAACGCTCCCCAGGCATCCCTAGAAATGAATTTATGGCGCTTCACTCCCCTCTGGATTGCGTCGCTCTACACTGAATTGGCACAACGACGCTTGGCTGTCAATGATCGAAGCAACAGCAGTCAAGGACGATTGTGATCCCAACAGTTCACGCAGCCCGTGGTTCACCGCGCGATCTGCGGCCAACTTCGTCGAAACGCAGTCGGGTCGCTGAATGCACCGCATCAAACCGCGTTCTGGCGGGGTAGGAAAAAATAGTTCAAAAAATTTATATTGCTTTCATCAGCAGTTATGACGGATCTACAAGCAAATCCTCAAATGCTCTGCCGATTGGCCGGTCAAACGCGAAATCGCCCGCACACATGACCTGTGTGAGATCACCGAGCCCACGACATTTCAAATTCCACCCTGAAGAAGGCAACGCAATGAACACCGAACACAGCACCCTCATCGATCACACAGCAGTGGCCCATACCAATACTTTGGTGACCCAGACTGGGATCCTCCGCACTCTCGACCGCTGGCGGACCGAGGACAACATCACCAAAACGGGTGGTCTCGTTTCGGAGCGAGCCGTCCTCGTCGGGCTGTTGCTCCTGGCCCGGGAGCAGTCGCCGCTATCCCTCACTCTGCTCGGTGAACTGCTCCATCGCCGGCTGACCAGCGATTCACGGCAGCTTCTTGACCTACCCGCCCTGAGCGGCTCCGAGTCAACCGATGAGACGAAGGTGTCGGTGAATCGGACACAGGCCGCGTTCCATCGGATGCTTTCACTGATGGACCCATACCCGAAATCCACCTCCGCGAGAAGCTACAGCGAGATCAGCGCGCTCATAAACGACCGCGATGTGGTGAGGGAATCAAAGATGAGGGCGCGGCTGGACGAGTTCAGCGAATCGTTCATCCTCATGACAGTGGCCCAGCAGCCACCCCGGCTGCGTGATGCCAATCCGAGCATCGACCTCGCCATTGACCAGGTCTTCACGCCCTCGCCCATGGTGACCGGCTTCTCGCGCCAGAAGCTTGACCGGTATGTGGCCGAGGAAGCTACATCTGGCCGGGCGAGTGTGCCGTTCCGACCGGTCGACGTGTCTGCGGATTGGCACGGCCGGTACGAAGTCGATGCCAGTGAGAGGGCAGGCTTCGTGTCGAAACGCTCGCGGTCACGCTGGGGATGGATGGTCAACGTTGCTGTGCGCGTCAACTCTGGTACCACAAGTAAGCTGCGGGCACCCGCGCTGGTTATCGCCGCGACGCTGAGCATGCCCACGGAAAACGTGTCTGATGCGGCTATTCACCTGATGCGCTCCTCTCTGGCCACCGGCCTCACACCCGGGGTCGTCTACGCGGACAAGATGTATTTCGCAACCCAGCCAATCAAGCGTCTCCACCTTCCGACAGCTGAGTTGGGATTCACTCCGGTCACCGATTACCGGACGGATCGGCTGGGCGTCCACGACTTCAAAAATGGTGCGCTGTTCATCGAAGGCAGCGTGTATTGCCCCGACATGCCGGGGGCTCTTCAGGAAGCCCCGATCGACCACCACGCCGGTCGGATCTCGGGCGACACATATCGGCTCCGACTCCAGATGCGCGCCCACTTCGAACTGCGGCCG
>JACMOZ010000489.1 GCA_014377785.1 Aeromicrobium sp. | reverse complement strand
TCCAGTTCGGCGCATGTCAACTTTGTTGCTTTTCGTCTGGGGGATTGTTCACTGCGTGCTGCCGGCGTCAAGCCGTCGTCACGGTTCGAACGGCTTCGAGCTTTCCGCAACCGGATCGGTCATCATCATCGTATTTGGTCAGAAGATACCGCCGGACGCTATGCCGACGTCCTCCTGGTCGCCGGATATATCGATCCTCGATTGTCGTCCTGGATCGACTCGCATAGTCGCGTCCCGACGCTTCTCGCGATTTCGCCGACTTCGTCACCAGCCGGCACGCCGGCGGGGATGTGAGCGCCATGACCGCTGTGCGCACGCTCTGGACGACCTTTCCTCCGCCCTCGTGAGCCTTCACGTGGATCAGGAACGCGTCCTGGGGCTCGGAAAAGGGCCGAGTCCTTTTGCGAAAGTGGACGCCGTCGCTCTCGGGTGTCGTTCGACCGCGGAGGAATTTAGACACTACCCATGCGGACAATTTCACCGATATGTGAAAATAGTTGACATAGATCTGCAATACTGTTGGTACTTCATTACACAGTGAAGTTCAGTACTTGCGATCAGCGGAAGGAAGTTCATGGTCGTCTTACAGGATGCCACCGGCCCGAACCCACCGATCCCCACAGACCTGGCAGCTCGCATCCGTGCAGTGCTGCCAACTCTTTCTCCAGCCCAAGCCAGCATCGTCCGCATTGTCGCGTCCGACCCGGCCGCGGTAGCCGCTCTTTCGGTCAATCTGCTCGCCGCACGCGCCGAGACCAGCACGGCGACAGTGGTGCGCGCGGCCCGGAGTCTCGGATTCGGCGGCTACCCCCAGTTGCGCCTGGCCCTCGCCGCGCATACGGGCTCTGTGCGCGGCGAAGCCACCGTCCCGCTCGGCGCGGACATCACCGACGGTGACTCAGCCGCTGTGGCCCTTGCCAAGCTTGCAGCGTTCGAGTCCGAACAGATTCGCGCCACCGCCGAGCTCGTCGACCCGGTCGAGCTCGAGCGGGTCATCGCCCTGGTTCGTAATGCACGGCACATCACGGTGTATGGCATTGGCGCCTCCGGGCTCGTCGCAACGGACCTTGCCCAGAAGCTCGGCCGCATCGGCCTGACCTGTCATGCGCACACCGAGTACGACGCCGCGATGGTGAGTGCGAGCCTGCTCGGCCCGCTTGATGTTGCGATCGGTGTCTCCCACTCTGGTGAGAACCCGGGGGCCTTCGAACCACTCGGGCTCGCCCGGTCCCTCGGTGCCGCAACAGCGGCAATCACGGGCGCACAACGGTCGACACTCGCCCGGAACGCCGATCATGTTCTCGCGACGGCCGGACGAGAGTTCGGGTTCCGGTCGGCGGCGATGGCCAGCCGGACCGGACAGCTCCTCATCGTCGACGGCATCTTCATTGGCGTCGCCCAATCCCTGCCGAGCGCCCGCTCGGCCCTGCAACGCACCCATGACGCACTCGCGCACCGTTCTAAACGAAGCATGCGTTCCGATATGAAGGATCCCCAAGCATGATGCTCGCCGAACTGACCACCGAGACCGCCAATGAGCGCACCGGCGACCTCGACACCATGTCCGTCGCCCACCTCTTGGCGGTCATGAACGACGAAGACCGCACCGTACCGCTCGCTGTGGCCGTTGCGCTTCCCGAGATCGAGCTCGCTGTAAACGCGATCGTCGAAGCTCGCCATCGCGGCGGCCGATTGATCTACATCGGGGCGGGGACGAGTGGCCGACTCGGTGTCCTCGACGCCGTCGAATGCCCACCCACATTTGGTACCGACCCTGGCGAAGTGCTGGGCCTGATTGCTGGAGGCGAGATGGCCTTCCTCCGCGCGGTCGAAGGCGCAGAAGACGACCCTCAGCTCGCCATCGCCGATCTGCTCAATGTGGATCTGGTCGCCGCCGATGTCGTTGTCGGAGTCGCGGCCAGCGGGCGAACTCCCTACGTCATCGGCGGCCTGGACTATGCCCGAGAAATCGGGGCGGCAACAGTGTCGATCTCCTGCAACATTGGCTCGGTGATCAGCGCCCATGCGGACGTGGCAATTGAAGTCAACACCGGGCCCGAGATTTTGACCGGTTCGACCCGTCTCAAGGCCGGGTCGGCACAGAAGCTGGTCTGTAACATGCTGTCGACCGCGAGCATGATCCGCACCGGCAAGGTCTTTCAGAACCTCATGGTTGATGTTCAGCCCACGAACGCGAAGCTTGTCGATCGCGCGCGGCGCATCGTGAGCGCCGCCACCGGCAAAGATTCCGATACCTCGGCGGCAGCAATTGACTTGGCGGGAGGACACGCCAAAACCGCCGTGGTGATGCTGCTGGCCGAACTAGGCCCCGAGGAAGCCACCGAGCGGCTTCGACTTTCGGGCGGCCACGTCCGAGCCGCTGTCGACCCGTCGATCCACTAAAACCACGCCACGGTCACGACACCCACGAAACCCACTCACCGCTGAGAAGGATAGAACCATGACTGATTCACGACATATCGCAGAGCAACTCTTCGCTGCTTTGGGTGGTGCCGACAATATCGTCGACGTCGAAAACTGCATGACCCGCCTCCGAATCGGCGTGCGCGATCTCGGCCCGATCAACGCGCAGTCGATCCGCGACACCGACAAGGTGCTCGCCTTTATGCCGGGACTGAACTGTCAGATCGTCCTCGGCCCCGGGCTGGTCGACAAGGTCGCACACGATCTCAAGGCGGTACTCGCGAGCGCAGTGAAGACACTGCCGGCGGGCCCCTCGCCATCCGGGAACTCCGCCGCGGAGTTGGTCTCGACCGGGGCCGCGATTAGGCAACGCAATTCTGAGCGCAACAACACCCCGGTCAAGAACGCCCTGCGCCGCATCTCGAACATCTTCGTCCCACTTATTCCGGCGCTGATCGGCTGTGGCTTGATCGCCGGTATCACTGGCACTCTGACGAACCTCGCCGCCGGCGAGGGCGCGCCCTGGCTGGCGGCAATAACGCCACTGTTCGCCGTCATGTCGTCCGGATTTTTCGGGCTGCTCTCGGTATTCGTCGGCATGAACGCGGCCAAGGAATTCGGCGGCACACCGATTCTCGGCGGCGTTGTCGGTGCGATCATCGTCGCTCCAGCCGTCGCGAACGTCACCGTGTTCGGGCAGGTCCTCGCTCCCGGGCAGGGCGGTGTCCTCGGTGCACTGGGCGCGGCGATCTTGGCCGCCTACGTGGAACGGTGGGCGCGCCGCTGGGTACCGGAAGTCCTCGCGCTCATCATCGTCCCGACCGTGACCATCCTCATCTCCGGCCTCGCGACTCTCTTCTTCCTGATGCCGATCGCGGGCCGACTCTCGGTCTTCATCGGTGAAGGCGCGACGTGGCTGCTCGGCAACGCAGGTATCGGTGCCGGCTTCATTCTCGGGGGTGCGTTCCTGCCCCTTGTCATGACCGGCCTGCACCAGACTCTGACGCCCATCCATGCGACCTTGATCGAGCAGAACGGGTACACCATCCTTCTTCCCGTGCTCGCCATGGGCGGCGCGGGACAAATTGGAGCCGCGATCGCGGTCTACTTTCGGTTACGCCGGAACACGAGCATTACGAAGATCATCAAGTCCGCCCTGCCCGCCGGATTCCTCGGCGTCGGCGAGCCGCTCATCTACGGCGTCACGCTTCCACTCGGCCGCCCGTTCCTGATGGCGTGTGTTGGCGGTGCCTTTGGCGGCGCGGTTATCGGCCTCTTCGACCAGCTCGGATACACGATCGGCTCGGTCGCGATCGGTGCGAGCGACCTGTCACTCTTCCCGTAGCTTGACGGAAGTCACGGCCAGGGAATCGCCGCGCGCGGTTACGCCTGTGGCCTGCTCCTCGCCTACGTCGTTGGCTTCGTCGCAACC
>JACMOZ010000488.1 GCA_014377785.1 Aeromicrobium sp. | reverse complement strand
TGTCGAGCAGGCCCGAATCGCGGATATCCCCGTGCACGAACTCGTAGCGTGGAGAGTCTGCCACCGGGGCGAGATTCTCGAGGTTTCCGGAGTAGGTCAGGGCATCGAGCACGACCACTTCGGCACCTTCGAGGCCTGCATAGGCATCCTGAAGGGTACGGCGAACGAAGTTCGAGCCGATGAAACCGGCGCCGCCGGTAACGAGAATTTTCACTCTAAAGTCCTATTCAGTGGGCGATTTCGAGCATGTTGATTCTAGCGAGAGACGTGCACGGTAAACTTCCCAGCGTGCAAATCCGCGAACTCTCCGTGCCCGGCTCCTATGTGGTCAGTCCGATTCTTCGTCCTGATGACCGCGGGGTGTTTTTCGAGTCTTACCGATTCGACATTCTCAGCGAGGTCATCGGGCATCCGCTCACGCTGAGGCAGGGAAACACCTCGGTGTCTCGCAAGGGAGTGGTCCGCGGCATTCATTATGCCGACGTGCCACTTGGGCAGGCGAAGTACGTCACCTGCACGCATGGAGCGGTGTTGGACTACGTAGTTGACCTTCGAGTAGGCTCGCCGACATTCGGAACGTGGGATTCCGTGCGCCTCGACGACGTGGACTTCAGGTCTGTCTACATCGCAGAAGGCATTGGTCACGCGTTCATCGCCCTGACGGAGCGAGCCACTGTCAGCTACCTGGTCAGCGATGTGTACAGACCCGAGCGCGAACACGGCGTCAATCCATTGGATGCGTCGATCGGACTCGTCTTCCCGGCCGAGGCGGGCGAACCTCTCCTTTCGGACAAGGACGTGGCCGCACCCGGCTTGGACTCCGCCGCTGAAGCGGGTCTGTTGCCCGACTTCACGCAGGTTTCGGCGTTCTATGCGTCACTCGACGAGAAGAGGAACTGAATGCGCGGCATCATCCTCGCCGGCGGATCGGGCACGCGGCTGTGGCCCATCACGAAGGGCATTTCCAAGCAACTCATGCCCATCTATGACAAGCCGATGATTTACTACCCGCTGTCGACACTACTCATGGCGGGGATTCGCGAAATATTGATCATCACGACACCCGAGTACAACGCGCAATTTCGCGCCCTCCTTGGTGATGGTTCCGATCTCGGAATCACACTGAAATACGCTTCGCAACCGTCACCTGATGGCTTGGCCCAAGCATTCATAATTGGCGATGACTTCATTGGCGAAGAAAGTGCCGCTCTGGTTCTCGGCGACAACATCTTCCACGGTGCCGGGCTCGGCTCGGCTCTGCGAGGCAATGCCGACGTCAGCGGTGCAATGATCTTCGCGTACCACGTATCAAACCCGCAGGCTTATGGGGTCGTCGAGTTTGATACTGAGATGAAGGCGATCTCGATTGAAGAGAAGCCGACAACTCCTAAAAGCAACTTCGCTGTTCCCGGTCTCTATTTCTACGACAATTCTGTCATCGAGGTCGCGAAGTCGATCAAGCCGAGCGCCCGTGGTGAGCTCGAGATTTCTGCGGTGAACGAGCATTACCTCCGGGAGGGAAAGCTTGCGGTGAAGGTGCTTGATCGAGGTACCGCGTGGCTCGACACGGGAACATTCGAGTCGATGGTCCAGGCCACCGAATTCGTGAAGGTCGTCGAAGACCGGCAGGGCTTCAAAATCGGATGTATCGAGGAGATCGCTTGGCGGGCCGGCTGGATTGACGACGAACAACTCCACCGACTAGCAGCTCCGCTCCACAAGAGCGGGTATGGTCACTACCTCAGTTCGCTTCTGCCCCAGTAAGCACCGAAAAAGCAGGTGCGCGCCCAGTCGAAGATCAGGCTTGCGATTTTCCCCTTTGCAGACGATTCCGTATCATTAGAAAGTAGTAGCTGATCGAATGTCTGCGCGCGGCGGCCAACTGTTCCTCCGCATTGCGTTGCCGTTCTTGCGCCCTCTCCTTCTCGTCGATGAGCGCCTGAACATAGCCAATAATCTCATCGTTCGGCATCGGCCGTTGGCGCTCCACTGAATGCCGTATCGATTCGACGCTCGTCGGGTAGGCGGTTCCGATGTATTGAAAGACTTGGCTCTCGGTATCTGACATGAGTGAGAAGAATGTCGCGTCCGGGGTTAGCCCGAGTTGCCCGAGCCGATCGCGAAGCCAGGAGTCGGGGTATTGAACCACTACTGGCCGCTTATCGACGACCGTGTAGCCGCTGTCGGTGAAGAGGCTACTAATTTCGAGCCGGTCATAGAAGTGGAAGTGCGTGCGGTCAAGAAGACCCGTTTCCGTGTAGGGAAATTGTCCGGACAAAAGATCCAGCCGCACGGAGAGGTGGCCCATGTGGGGGATTGAGAAGGCGATAAATCCATCGGGGTTGAGTGAAGTACGCAGGGACTTCAGCGTCGACCGCGGGTCGGGCAGGTGCTCGAGGACATCGGCGAAGATAATCACGTCGAATTTTCCGAGTCCGTCCACCGCACCGGGAAAAGTGATGTCAATAACCTGCGCATCGGTTAGTGCTGGTTTCGCCGCAGCAATATCGGCCGAGTTGGTGTCGATGCCCACCACGGTGCAGTTTTTGTCCCTGATAAGAGCCGCCCCGAAGTTGCCGGTTGAACAGCCGACGTCGAGAACTCGCGCGCCTTCCGGAATGAGCTCGAAGAGGTTTGCCCAGCTGTTGTTATGGGTGCCGACAGAATACTCGTGCTTGGCGTAGGGAGAAACGTCGTTGGACACGTGACGACTATACCGATCGGCACACAACCGGATGGATCACGGCACGTGGTCAGTGCACCGAACTCCCTGAGCGGCGCCCATGGAGACGAACCACGGCGAGCCGGAGCACCAGTCCAAGACGAAGCGCAATTCGTATCGGCCAAAGCATCCAGCCGGAGTATTTCCGGGACAGGAACTTGCGCGCGCTGAGGTGATGTTCTCTCGCCATGGCAGTCGAGTCGTCCGAGGTGGAGTGGGCGCCGGTATGAACGATCCTGGCACTTGGCTCGTAGACGCACAGCCAACCCGCTCGACCGAGTCGGTAACCGAGATCGACGTCTTCGAAGTACATGAAAAAGTGTTCGTCAAACCCCCCGATCGCCTCGAATGCGGATCGCCTGGCGAGAAAGAACGCTCCCGAGAGCCACCCCGTCGTCCGGGTCGTCATCACCTTTGAGGAGTCGTTGTGGTAGGCCGTACTCCACGGGTTGGTCGGCCAGATGTTTGCGAAAAGTGCGTGCCCGATGCCCATCCGGAGGGAGGGAATTGCGCGGGCGGAAGGGTAGGTGACCCCATTCTCGTCGACGATTCGAGGTCCGACGAGCGCGATGTGCTCGTCGCTCTTTGCCCGCGCTATGAGAACATCGACCGTTCCCTCATCAATGGTGACATCGGGATTACCGATTACAAGCCAGTCGACCTCCGGCGGGAGGGCCGCGACGGCGGCGTTGATTGCACGTCCGTAGCCGAGATTGCCGCTCATCGGAAGATAGGTGTACCCAGCCTCTGTAACCAGAGTCGAGATTGAGCCGCCGTCGGGCGAATTATCGGCGACCACAACGTTTGACTGCTTCGATGACGCGCCTGGCACGCTGGCCAGAAACGCGGGCAGCACTGATTCCGAACCAAAGCTGACGGTCACGATGCCGATTGTTCTGCCGGACGGCGGAGGTTTCATGGGCATTTTGTCTATGATAAGCCTGTGCTGCGGTGATTCCCGCCCTAAGCCAGCCCTGGAGCGCCGCGTGAGCTAAGTGTTCAACCGTGGTCGATGGTTTCGAGTTCCACGGTGACGTTAGTAAATAGCGGTCCCCACGAGCGAGACTGCTGAGCGATCGAGAAAAACGCGCCGTCAGTTGAACGGGCAATCTCTTGGTCGTCCGAGCCGAACATCGCAACAGTGACGCCGTATTCTCCCCCGCCAAAGCTCGCCTTTGGCAAATCGAATCGGATCCGGGCCGAACCATCGAGGCGCGGAAACTGTGCATTAAGGCTTTTGGATGTTGCGCCAGTGACCAGTTGGCCGAGCGGGTTGTCGATGTGGAGGCCGACGGCCCACTTGGGCAGCGGTGTGACCGATTCGACGTCCACCTGCACGATGAGATCGTCACCGGTGTTGAAATCACGCTTCTCGCGTCCCGCTCGGTCGAGCACACGAACCGCGGCAATCTTTCCACGTTCGCCTACCGGTCGCTTGAATGTCGCTTGGCCCGACGCCTCCGCCTCGTAAGTGGCATCGAACCCCGAACGAAGCACTGAAACAGCGTCTACCGGATCACCGTCGAATACGACGCTGCCGCGGGCGAGGACGATCGCGCGGCTGCAGAAATCCGTCACCTGGTTGAGCGTGTGGGTGACCAGGACGATCGTACGGCCCTCGTTTTGAAACGAACGAATTTTGTCGAGACACTTTCGCTGGAAAGCTTCGTCGCCGACGGCCAGCACTTCGTCCACGAGCAGCAGGTCGGGATCGACGTGGACTGCAACGGCGAATGCGAGCCTCACATACATACCGCTTGAGTAGAACTTCACTTGAGTGTCAATGAAACTCTCGATTCCAGAAAATTCGACGATGTCATCGAAGTGGGTATCCGTTTGTTTGCGCGACAAGCCGAGAATCGAGGCATTGAGATAGACGTTCTCTCGCCCCGTCAGGTCTTGGTGGAAGCCGGCCCCCAGTTCGAGCAGGGCGGCCATGCGTCCGCGGCGCTGCACTGATCCGCTCGTGGGCTGGATGATTCCACCGATCGCCTTCAACAGCGTGCTTTTTCCCGAGCCATTGGGGCCGATGAGCCCCAATGTGGAGCCGACACTGATTTCGATATCGATGTTGCGCAGCGCCCAAAAGTCCTCGCGGTATCGTGCCCCCCGACCGAAGTTAACGATTCGTTCCTTAATGCTGTTGTCTTTACGCACGATAAATCGCTTCGAAAGGTCGTTGACCTGCACCACATTTACGGGGGAATTCATCACAACTCCTGGGCAAAGTTACCGGAAAGGCGGGTGAAAAGACGCTGTGCGCCAAAGAGGATTATCAAGCCGAGGAAACCGATGAAGACCATCCGGAGTGCGAGATCCGGAGGCGAACCGCCCTCTCCCGTCGGCGACCAAAAGGCATCCTGAAAGCCGAGGACCGCGAGAGTAACCGGATTGTCAATGTAGATCTGCAGCAGCCAATTGGGGAAGAAGCCCGAAACGGCCTTGAGCGAATAAACGATCGGTGATCCCCACATGAGTAGGAGGAGCACAACCTCGACGATGTACTGCACGTCGCGCAGGAATACGTTCACGGCGGACAGAATCAGGGCTAAAGCAGCTCCATAGATCAATACGACCCCGAGAGCCCCAACCGCATAGAGCAGGTGGGGTCCAAATGAAAGAGTGCCGATGAAGAACGCCGCAATGACCAAGATGCCCAATTGGATCAGAAAATTGAACAGGGCCGACCCGATTGTTGCGAGTGGGAAAATTTCCCGGGGAAGATAGACCTTCTTCACCAGCCCAGAGTTTGCGATGATCGAGCCAGTGCCGCTTTGGATAATCTCGCTAAAGAGCGTATAGATCGTCAGCCCTGAAAAGATGTAGACCGCAAAGTTGTCAATTCCTCGGGCCGCGTGCAGGAACTGGCCGACGACCACATAGTAGATGAGAAGCTGGGTAAGCGGGCGGGCAAGGCTCCACAGAAAACCGAGGGCGCTGTCTTTATAGCGGGACTTAAGCTCACGGCGGGTGAGCATTCCGAGGAGCTCGCGACGCTGCCAGATATCAGCAACGGAAGAGAACGAACCGCGAAACAACGTGCCGGTGGCGCCCGCGTCCTGCCAGGGCGCCTCCGCGAGAGAGGTCTCACGTTCGGCCGGGGCCATTTCTGTGCCTGTCATCGATTTAGCTCCAAGTCGTTGCGAAGAAACAGCGACGTGATGCTGCGTCTCAGAGAATACAACACCCTCTCCGAGCAATCTGGGAGAGCTTAGGGGGCCGCGTGCTCGGGGAAACTTCCCGGTCCGGTAAACTCAGGGTCTGAATCTGAGGGATGCCGCGGCCTGTTTCTTATCGGGTGCGGAACCCAGAGCCGTATCAACCGGGAGTGTCAGTGATGAGCAGCGCCAAGACCTTCGTCAGGAAAGTCGCTCTCCGACTCTTCCCGGCTAATTCGGGATCTCGCCGAGTCATGGCTGCCCTTTATTGGTCTTACAAGGGTGGCTCGGAGGGCTTCAACAAAGCTCTCCGTGATCGCCCCTTGTACAGGGGAACGCGAAGCGGACTGCGCACCTATGCGGCTTGGCGACGCCAAGAAAAAAGGGGCGGTAGGGAGACCAGCCAACTGTCCACAGCCACTTCCTTTGCCGTCATCATTGAGCACAATGAAAACGAGGGCTCTGCCCTCACGCGAACGTTGCACAGCGTCACCCGCCAAGTCAGTTCACGGGTTAGCGCGTATCCCGTAGCGTCGGGAACGGCTATGAGGGACGCTCTTGTTCCGGTGCACGAGGACTTCATTCTCTTTCTTACCGCCGGTTCGGTGCTCTCGCCAAGCGCTCTGAGCGAGATCGCCAAGTTGCACAGGGTCGACCCGTCAATGAAGGTCATCGCATTCGATTCAGATGAGCGCTCCTCGTTCGGTTCGGTACAAAACCCGAGATTCCGACCCGAATGGTCGCCGGAAATGTTACTCGGGGCCAACTATCTCGGTCGTGCCTTCGCGATCAAGCGTGCCGCGATCGTCACCTTTGACAAGGCGGATGTCTCAGACCGAGGCATTTGGAGGCTGCTGCTGTCATCCCGACTCGAGGGCCGCGTGGTCGGCAGGCTCCCAAGAGTGCTCCTCACGGAACCGCGCCGTGCCACACCACCTCTTGCAGCGTTGGACGCTGAAATGGTGAAGGAAGTACTCGACGAACTCGGTGAAACCGCTGAGACAAGCGTTGACGCGACCAATGTTGTGCGCGTGCGCTTTATCCCCAACGAATGGCCGACGGTGTCAGTCGTTATTCCAACTCGTCATTCCCGCAGCAATCTCCGTAGGCTTCTCCCCACCCTCGCCGCCACCGACTATCCGCAATTTGATGTGCGAATTGTAGACAATGGAGGAGAGTCGGATCAGAACAATGCCTGGTACCGAGCGAACTCCGACGGACTGGCTCTGTCGGTGGACTGGTGGACCGAATCGCCATTCAACTACTCCCGAGTAAATAATGTCGCCGTGCGCGCCACTACCGGCGACGTAGTCGTCATGCTGAATGATGACACCCAGATCGTCGACCCCGGGTGGCTAAAGGAAATGATCGGGTTCGTCCTTCGCGACGGCGTTGGCACCGTCGGCGTTCAACATCGTCAGGCTGCAGGACTTATCCAGCATGGCGGGGTGATGGTCGGGCCAGGCGGATTCGCCGATAACCTGTTTTCCGGGTTACGTCCGCAGTCGGATACGCTTATCGGCCCTACTGGGTGGTACCGCAACTCTCTTGCGGTCACCGGGGCATGCGTAGCTATTCGCCGAACCAACTTCGAAAAAGTCGGCGGACTGGATGAGCGCTTCATCCTCACCGGCAGCGACGTGGTTCTCGGGCTCGACCAGATCATCCAATCACGACGCAATGTTGTCGTGCCGTTCGATATGGTTCGCCACTACGAGTCGTTAACGCGAGGTTCCACGATTCCCCCGGATGATTTTTATGCAAGTTACTTTCGGTACCATCCCTGGTTGCAAAATGGTGATCCGTTTTCGTCGCCAAACATCTCTCGGTTGAATGCGCGGCCCACCTTTAACAATCGCAACGACGTCCTGCCAGTGCGCTTGGCACTTGAAGGAGTTGGCCGGGTCTTCGCGAACTTGGCGCAGAGCTCTGGTATCTCCTCCGAGGCAAATGGGCTCATGTACAAGGCGTCCATTTCGGACGAGGAGGTTGACGCTGTGCACGCTCTCCACGCCGAAAACATCGAGTTTCGTGACATCGGCACTATCAACTGGTTCGTTCCGGACATCGACATGCCATTCTTCGGTGGCCTCAATACTGCTTTTCGCATTGCTGACAAACTTGCCCGCGATCATGGCGTAACAAACCGATTCGTCATGATGGCGGCGAAGAACGAGGCGTATGTTGCCGGAGCTCTTGTGGCGGCGTTCCCGGGGCTAGCTGGATCTGAGATCCTGTTCTACGACGGGAGCGACGCTGAAATTGCTCTGCTTCCACCCGCAGATGCGGCGATCGCTACCCTGTGGCTGACTGCCGCCCATGTCGCGAAGGCGCCAGGAATCAAGCGCAAGTTCTATCTCATGCAGGACTACGAGCCCGGTTTCTATCCGGCGAGCACCATGTTCGCGATGGCGGAGGAGAGCTATCGGCTCGGCCTGTACGGCATCTGCAACACCGTGAGCATGCACAAGATATATACGGAGAGTTACGGCGGTGATGCGATGTACTTCACTCCTGCTGTAGACCAAGGCCTCTACAACGCGATCGATCGGCGCGAAAAGAGCGCAGACGAGCCCGTCACGATCTTCGCCTACGCACGTGATCACTTTCGTAACTGTTGGGAGCTCGTTTTCGCGGCGCTTTCAGAAATTAAGAAGATCCACGGGGATGACGTGCGGATCGTCGCTGCCGGAGCGCGGTATCTTCCTGACAGCGCAGACTTCATCGACATGGGCCTTCTCGACTACCGCGCGACCGGGGCACTTTACCGCGAGACGGACATCGGTGTCACGATGCAAATCTCCCGCCACCCCTCGTATCTGCCGCTAGAGCTGATGTCCAGCGGGGTCGCCATGGTGGCACCGGACAGCCGCTGGTTCACCTGGTTGTTCCGCGATCGTGAGAACTCGCTTCTTAGCCGACGGACCTTTGACGATCTGGTGAGTAACCTCGACACGCTCATTCGCGACACGCAGTTGCGTAATGACATCTCGCGAGAAAGTATCGCGACCATCGCGGCACATCATTCCGACTGGGAAAGCGCACTCGGAGATATTTATTCGTTCATGTCTGACCCGAAAAGTACAACGCAAGTTTCAGGCGCGTCATAACCGACGAGTGGTCAATCCTCACGATTGGCGGGCCGTCCTCTAATGTAGGGATTGGCGTCCGGCAAGAGTGGGCGCCCGACTCGGCCATTTTACGCCGGGCGACGGCTTGGGGACGGGTGGGCGGCCTTCATGCGCATAAAAACGCTGGGCAATTTTTGCGGGGCAACAGTCACGGCTCTTGTGCTGGCTATGGCTCTGACGAGCTGCGTGCAGGCGAAATCTGTCCCAAGTGCCACGAATTCCGCACGGCCCTCTGCCTCTCCATCCGCCTCTAGCTCTGCCTCGGCTTCACCGGGGCCCGATACCCCGGGCGCTGCTCCCTCGGGCTTGCCCGCTTCGCCCTCCGCCGCTCCGTCGCCGAAGGCCGTTGCTTCGTCGCCAGCGTTAGCGCGGGCCACGCTTTTCTCACCAGGAGTCAGCTGGAACGCCTCTGGATCGGTGCTCTCCGGCTCTGCTTTCGTCACGAACGTCTCGGA
>JACMOZ010000060.1 GCA_014377785.1 Aeromicrobium sp. | reverse complement strand
GTGGCTTTCGGCGAATGGCCCGATCGCGAGCGGACGCCTTACGAGGATTGGCGCGCTGTGGTCTTCGAGCGCGAAGGCTTCAACTCCGACAATATGTTGGTCGCGACGCACGGCGACGACGTCGTCGGTGTTTGTTATGTTGTCGACGGCGAGCGCGCCGGCTGGGTCAACAGTCTGGGGGTGGACAAGGCGCACCGCAATCGCGGCATCGCCCAGGTCTTGTTGGCGCGGGCCTTCGAGGGCACCCGTTCACGTGGACTCAAGCGCGCTGAACTTGCGACGGATTCGCGCACCGGCGCGCTTGGTCTTTACGAGAACCTCGGAATGCATGTCACACAGACCTATGAGGACTGGTTACTCGAGCTCTGAGACGCCCGATCAGCCTTGGCGCGCGTTGAAACGCGGATTGTTTTTGTTGATCACGAACGTATGTCCACGCCGACGGACTACCTGCGCGCCGGGCATGTTCTTGAGGGAACGGATCGAATTGCGGACCTTCATGGAGGCTCCTTGGGTCGAAGGTTTGCCTTAACGGCTTACCTTATTAAGAACCGTTCCCAGTAAGGAGTTATTCCCCGGAGGCGTGGCGCGCCAGGAGCGAGACGCGTCAGCCGATGACTCTGGAAAGCGATTCTTGATCGCGCCCGACGACGGTCGTGCCGTCGGGGGCGGTGAGGATCGGCCGTTGGATGAGGATGGGCTCGGCAACCATGGCCCCGATCCAGTCGGCGCGATGGGTTGCATCTTTAAGCAGGGCCTTCAACGACGCAGCGGGCTTTTCGCTCATCCGGACGATGTCCCAGGGTTCCAGACCCATGCGGCTCAGGACATCTTCGAGTTCTGCCGCGGTCGGCGGATCATCGAGATAGCGGCGCACGGTGTAGTCGATGCCGGCCTCGTCGAGGGCGGCGGTTGCGGTGCGGCATTTGCTGCAGGCCGGGTTGATCCAGATCTCCATGACTAGGCCTTGTTCACGCCAGTCGCGTTGGGGAACGGTATGACTCCACTCTTGGTGATAGTTCGGGCCCAGGACAACAGTGAATCGGCGACGCCGGTGTTCGTGAGGTGCGCGATCGCGTCGTTGCTCGTGGCGTCGGTCAGGGCTTCGATCTCTTCGCGTTCGGCGCGACCGAGTTCGGTGAGGACACCGGTTTCCTGAATCCATCCGCGCGCCCTCAGCCGTTCCTGCCCGGCGGCCCAGTCCTCATCGCTCCAGCCGCGCAGTGATTGTTGATCGTCACCGGCCTTGCCGATCCCGACCTGGAGGATGTTGGAGTCAACGGGTCCGACATTGGCGGCAGTGAGTACGGCGAGATGACCGTCGCCGCGGTATTCGCGCAGCACCGACGCCGCGTGCCACAACCGGGTCATGGGCGCTTCGGGCGAGGGGAGCGCGTGATGAGCGGCCGCGAGTGGGCGACCCGCATACGACAAGCCGTCGGCAGCCGCGAGAAGTGCATCGGCAACTTCCAGGACGTCTTCATCGCCGATGATCGAGTCGAGGGCCCGTGTTGCCACGATCTTGCGGGTCGCGAGGATTTCGTCGCGATCGGCGAGATCCCAGGCGTCGGGGATGGCCTTAGCGACCATGTCAGGGGCGAAGCCGAAAAACGTCGCCGTGACGAGCTCGGCGCTCGGTGTGCCGAGCGGTGCGGATCGGGAGGCGAAATAGCCACTCCAATAGCCCCGCAAGCCGATCGCCTTGTAGGCGGTCTTGGCCTCGGGGGAGAAGTAGACCACCGTGTGGATGGCTTCGAGCGTTCGCCAGAACTTGCGCAGGGCTTTCGATGTCTCGGTACTCACGGTGGCATCGTGTCACAGCCCTCCACTACTCCGGACGCTGGCGGAGGCGTTTGGTCGCTCCCCGGTGTTTCTTGTCGTCGAGCCGGCGTTGGCGGGCGCCCTTGCTGGGTTTGGTCGCGTTTCGTGGCCGAGGCGGTACGAGGGCCTTTGCGAGCAGCGACTCAAGCCGAACCTTGGCGTCTTCGCGATTGCGGTGCTGAGACTTGTATTGCGAAGCCGCGATCGTGATCGCGCCGTTGACCAGGCGTCCGCGCAACCTGATGGTCGCGAGCGTCTTCTCCTCATGGGAGAGCACCGTTGTGTCGGCAAGGCGCCATACCAGCTCGACTCGTGAGTCAGTCGTGTTGACGCTTTGCCCGCCGGGACCCGAAGAGCGAGAAAACCGCCAGCTCATCTCACGCTCGGGCACGGCTGTCCGGGGTGCTTTGGAGTGTTTGTTCATCGCCGGCAAGTATGCGGTACATCGACTTGCGGGCTTCGTCCAGCACCGCAGCGGCTTCGTTTCCGCGGCGTCAACAAGAACAGCGCAAAGCGGGATTCTTGCCTTATCCCGTTTTGCGCCGTTCGAGGCCCCGCTGATTTGTTTGGGAGAGGTTCAGCCGCCTGCAACGTAGTTGTTGAGCTGGTCGCGTTCGAACTCCAGTTGGTCCATGCGGTATTTCACGGCATCACCGATGCTCAGCACACCGACCAGGACCCCGCCTTCAAGCACCGGCACATGCCTCACGCGGTGGTCCGTCATGGTTTCCATGAGCGATTCGAATGAATCGGCCGGCCCGCATACACGCACATCCGTTGTCATGATGCTGTCGACCCGGGTGTTGTCGGTATTGCCGAAATCGCGGACCTTGCGGACGACATCACGTTCGGACACGATGCCGATCAATTGCTGGCCGTCGTCGCTCACGATTAGGGCACCGACGTTGAGTTCGGCGAGTTTGTCGAGCAATTCGCTGACGGTGGCATCGGGGCGAACGGTGTAGATCTCTCCGCTGCCTTTGGAACTCAGGACATCACTGATGCGCATGAAGTTGCCTCCCCATAAATGTCTTTTGTGTCGTTGTTCTGAGACTAACCCTGATTAGCCGACTTCGGAAGAATTATCGATCGTCGTTTGGACGATTGAATTCGAAGTTGCGGATATTGCTTTCCTCGGGCTCGGGTTCATCGCCCCAGTTGTCGTCGGGGTCGTCGCCCCACGCGTGCTCGCCATCGGGAAAATGACCGAGGTAGGCCATCGCAGCATCGTGCAAACGGGTGTTGGTCGCGATCGCGTTGTTGCCCCACGGACCGGGTTTTCCGGCCAGGCTGGTGAACGTCCCGCCGGCTTCGCGCACTATGACGTCGACGGCGGCCATGTCCCAGATTTTGAGTTCGGGTTCGGCCGCGATGTCGACCGCGCCTTCGGCGAGCATCATGTAGGACCAGAAGTCACCGTAGGCGCGGGTGCGCCAGCAGCGGCGGGTCAGGGCGATGAAGGCGTCGAGTTTGCCGATCTCCTCCCAGCCCCTGAGGGAGCTGTAGGAGAACGATGCGTTGTCGAGTTCGGACACGTTGGATACGTGGATTTGCCGCGAAGACATCAGGGACTTGCCGGTGAAGGCGCCGCCGCCTTTCGACGCCCACCAGCGCCGCCCGAGGGCAGGCGCCGACACGCAGGCCGACACGACTTCGCCGCCGTCTTCGAGGGCGATCAGTGTCGCCCATACGGGGACGCCGCGAACGAAATTGGAGGTGCCGTCGATCGGGTCGATGATCCACCGGCGTTCGTGCGAACCGGCCGAACCCTCTTCTTCGCCTTGTTCCTCTCCGAGCACCATGTCGCGGGTCCGGGCGTTCCTGAGAGTGCGGCGGATCGTTTCCTCGACGGCATGGTCGGACTCCGTCACATACGTCATGTCGGGTTTCGTCGAAATCTTGAGGTCGACGGCAAGGAAGCGGTCCATCGACAGCGAGTCCGCGTTATCGGCAAGCACGTGTGCGAGGCGCAGATCGTCGTTGTACGAATGAGCCATGAGCCTTAGGGTACGGCGAAAGGCGTCGCGCACGGCGCAACCCCTCACCGTGGAGGCGCCCCGTGTCAGTGGCGGCCACCAGCGGCGAGGTCTTCAGAAGGACGCTTGCGCGAAGGCGCAGCTGGACCCCGACGGTTCATTCGACTATTAGGGGAGCTGACGACTCAGCGGTCTTCGGCGTGATCTTTGTTGTGGTCCTTGCTGGCGAGCAGTCGCCGAAACGATTCGACGCGCGCGGGCTGGAGCCGACCATCGGCTGCGGCATCGTCGAGGGCGCATTCGGGTTCGCCGGCGGCGTGAGTGCAGCCACGCGAGCATTCTGCGGTCACCTCGTCGAGGTCGGGGAATGCCTGCAGGATTCGGTTGACATCGACATGGGCGAGGCCGAACGACCGGATGCCCGGAGTGTCGACGATGAGGCCACCGAAGGGGAGCTCGAGCACGATTGCCGAGGTCGACGTATGCCGTCCGCGACCGGTGACCGCGTTGACATGACTCGTCGTGCGGTCGGCGCTGGGCACGAGGGCATTGACCAGAGTCGACTTGCCCACACCGCTGTGCCCGACGAGCACGCTCATACGGTCGCGCAACACATCGCGAACGGCATCGAGATTGCCGTCTTGCTGGACAACCACGACCCGGACGTCGAGGGGTTCGAGGAGCGCGAGCATCTCAGCCGGATCGGCGAGGTCGGCCTTTGTCAGGCACACCACAGGTGTCATCCCGGCATCGAAAGCCGCGACAAGACAGCGGTCGATGAGTCGGGGCCGCGGCGGCGGATCGGCCAGGGCGGCAACCACGACGAGTTGTTCGGCATTGGCGACGATGATGCGTTCGATCGGGTCGTCGTCGTCGGCGGTGCGGCGCAAAACGGTGCGGCGCTCTTCGACTTCGACGATCCGGGCAAGAGTGTCGTCTTTGCCGCTGATGTCGCCGACGACGCGCACTTCATCGCCGACCACGACACCCTTGCGACCAAGCGGCCGGGACTTCATGGCCGTGACAACGCGTTCGTCGTCGCCGT
>JACMOZ010000487.1 GCA_014377785.1 Aeromicrobium sp. | reverse complement strand
GTGATTTTCGAAGAGTTCAAGGGCACCGGCAATTCCGAGCTCATCCTCGACCGCAAGGTCTTGGACAAGCGCACCTTCCCGGCGATCGACATCTCGCGCTCGGGCACCCGCAAGGAAGAACTCATCACCGATCCGCAGCTGCTCAAGAAGATGTACGTGCTGCGCCGCATCCTGAATCCGATGGGCACCATGGACGCGATCGACTTCCTGCTCGACAAGCTGCGCAACACCAAGAACAACTCGGAATTCTTCGAGTCGATGAACACCTGATCCTTTCGGGGGTCGGAAGTTAAAAGGCGTCGCTGGAAACAGCGGCGCCTTTTTTCTTTCTTCCTTCTCCCCTTGTGGGAGAAGGTGGCTTCGCGAAGCGAAGACGGATGAGGGGTAGCCGCGAGGTTCCGAGCGCGCGACACCCCTCACCCGTCTCGACCGCTTCTCGGTCGATCCACCCTCTCCCACAAGGGGAGAGGGAAGGAAAAAAGAGCAGCACGACAAACAATGCATCCACGCGACCAGACCATTTTTGCGCTGTCATCCGGCCGACCGCCGACCGCCATTGCCATCGTGCGCGTCTCGGGACCGCGAGCCGGTGACGTTCTGTCAGCGCTGACCAACAAGCCGCTGCGTCCACGGATCGCGACACGCGCGCTGCTTGCCGACGCCGCCGGAGAGCCGATCGACGATGCGGTGACGCTGTGGTTTCCCGCACCGGCCAGTGCGACCGGCGAGGACGTCGCCGAATTTCATATCCATGGTGGACGCGCGGTGCTCGCAGCCCTGGTCGCCACCCTGTCCAAATTTGAAAATGTCCGGGCCGCCGAAGCCGGCGAGTTCACCCGGCGCGGTTTCGAGAACGGCAAGCTCGACCTCACCGAGGCCGAAGGTCTCGACGATCTGATCCATGCCGACACCGAGCGACAGCGCCGCCAGGCGTTGCGCCAGTTGAACGGCCTGCTCGGCGATCATGCGCGGGACTGGCGCCGGCAGATCATCGAGGCCTCGGCCCTGATCGAGGCCGGCATCGATTTCTCCGACGAGGGCGATGTGCCCGCCGAACTGATCGAGCCAGCGCTGGCACGGATCCGGGTGCTGTTGCGCGAGATTGAGAAGGTTCTTGCCGTGGAGGGGCGCAGCGAACGGCTCCGCGACGGGTTGGTGGTCGCGATCACCGGGCCTCCGAATGTGGGCAAGTCCACGCTCCTCAATGCGTTGGCGCGGCGCGAGGTGGCAATCGTGTCGCCGCATGCCGGCACCACCCGTGACATCATCGAACTGCATCTCGACCTCGATGGCTATCCGGTCACGGTGATCGATACTGCCGGGCTGCGCGAGACGATCGATCCGGTGGAGCAGGAGGGTGTCCGCCGCGCCAGATCCCGGGCGGCGGAAGCGGATCTGCGGCTCTGGCTGGTCGATGCCCAGGCCGAGGGCAATGGCGAGCAGGGACTTCGCGACTGGATGACGGAGACCAAGGACGGTTTTTGGGTGGTCCGCAACAAGGTCGATGACGGCGTCG
>JACMOZ010000486.1 GCA_014377785.1 Aeromicrobium sp. | reverse complement strand
GAGCCGGGCGGGTAAAGCCCGGTGGCAGGACGGGTAGCCAGATCGCTGCGTGCGACGGGAGCAGGTTCCCTGGCTTTGGCGGTGGAGTCGCGCGCTCCGGCTTCTCTTCGGGGCATCCGGATCCCGTGTCCTTCCTGCCTCGGCCTACGTGGAGCATCGGATGCCAGTGCCTCAGGTCTTTCGCGCCGTTCGCCGCGGCACCCCGCCGTTGAATGTGTTCGATCTTGACGAGGTAGCGGGCCACTTTGCTGGCTTTGGAGCACTTGCTCGCCGTCGCTCCCGCCAGCTCGTTCGCCCAGGGCGTGCCGTGCAGCCGCTGCGTGTGGCTCGCGGCATCACCGGTGGCGGCCTGAGGTCGGCCTGTATTGGGGGCTGCAAGGGAACCTTCACGAGCACGTCATCGTGCACCACTCGGTACTCTCTGATTAGCTTTCAACCGAACGCGGATCGGACTTGCGCGCCTCCCATGCCCGTATTTCTTCAGCTTGTCTTCGGGGGATCGGCTGGCTGCGCATCGCCTTCGACTCGCCGGAAACACGCTGTTTCGAACTCGCCGACACCTCATCCTTAGTCCGGCTAGCATTCGGCCGCAGGCTCACGCCGCTCGATTCGCCGCGAGCGGCTCGGCTGGTATAGTCGTCAAGTTGGGTTCTACCCGACGCATGCGCCCGTAGCTCAGCGGATAGAGCAATTGACTACGGATCAATAGGTCGGGGGTTCAAATCCCTCCGGGCGCACCACAGGCCCTGATCAGAAGCCAGTTTTGGTTTCAGATCAGGGTCTTTTCTTTTGCTACCGGCCGTTTGGAGGCCGAATACTCCCGAATTGCCGCCCATTTACAGGGTCGATTCGTCCAGGATTGGCAGGAGTCCATCCAGCGCCGCGATCACCGAGAAATCTGGCGCCGGCAGGCCGAGCTTCGCAACGTAGGCCGGCAGCTGCGCCTCGCCGCTGTGACCGAGCATCGCGCTGGTCGATGCGGCCGACCCGTCGGGGTGGTGGAACACAGCTGTCGCTGCCGATCTGCGGGCCATGTGGGGTGTGAAGTCGAAGGTAGCGAAACCCTCGACGCTCACGTCGTCCAGAAGATCCGTGGCATACCCGAATGATCGCCGTAGATTTGTGCTCTGAAACGGTGTCCCCGCACGGGTGCCGAAGAGCAGATCATCTGGGCCGTTGGCCTCGCGCTTCCCCGCCGCTTGGGGAACTTCGATCACGGCGAGACGCTGGCGAATGGCGTGAACCGCAGCGGCAGGAAGCGCGACGGTGCGGCCGCGGCCGGTCTTCGTCTCGGGTTGCCGCCAAACGGATCCATCGCGCAGGACTATCGTGCCATCGACGATGAGGAAAGGATGCGCCGTGTTCTCGTCGTCGATGAAAAGATTCCGCAGTAGCAGGGCAGCAGCCTCACCTGGACGGAGCGCGCCGCCCGTCATGACCTCGAGGATCTGAACGGGCTGCCCATCCGGGGCAGGCCCGGGCCTGCCCAGCCGGTCGCGATGCCAGCGGTGAAGGGCTCGCCGAAGCAGGTCTACCTGCTCCGCTGTCAAGAATCTCACCGGCTTCTCCGCGCTACCGGCACGCGCTGGCCTCGGAGCATTCGGCACGAGAATCTTCGGGTCGACGACTGTGAGCCCCAATCGATTCGAAAGACGCAGGACCTCCCGCAGGACGATCGTGGACTCTTTGGCGACGCTGAGATGCCCAGTCTCGACGATCTTCTGGATGAATTCGTCGATGGGCGGCGCCGTGAGCTCACGGATAGTCAGGTGCTCGAAAGCCGGACGCAGGGTCGCACGAACCGAATCGCGCTTCTTCTGGATCGTCTGCGGCCGCAGCTTGCCGGGCGCGACGGTCAACCGATCGAGATATGCATCGAATAGCTGCCCCATTCGAGACTCGCTCGTGAGGGAGCCTGCACCTGAGCGGACCGAACGTCGCTGCGCGATCTTCTCGCTGAGCGCGGTCTTGGCCTTCGAGGGAGTTGTGCCTCGCGCACGCAGGCGGACGCTCCGTCCGGTGGAAGGATCTCGATACCTTGTGGCGGCCTCGTAGATGATCACTGCTTTGAGATCCCGCTTGCTAAGAGATGCAGCAATTCGCGCCATCGCCGCTGGATTACCGCGCATCCACGCGAGCACATCGGATGGAGCCTCCACCCGGGCATAGAAGTCCAGATTGGAAATTGGCGCTGGCGGCAGGGGAGAGATAGTGACCTTCCCCCACGTGCCGAGCGGTGTGGCCGGTTTCCCCATCAACATCCCTTGTGATAATTGCTCGTTCGAGTCTGACATGCGCGGCCCACCTGGTGAACGCGTGCTCGCAGGTGGGCACAGAACGCGGATGAATCCCGGGAAGAGGTCAGGCGGCGGTCCCGAAGTGAGCTTCTGCCCAGGCGTGTACCTCGGCCTCCAAGTAGCGGACGTGGCGACCCAACTTCATGAACCGGGGGCCAGTCCCCTCGCAGTTCCAGGTGTAGACGGTCTTGACAGGAATCCCGAGCAGGACTGCAACCTGCGCAGGACTGAGGTAGACCCGCTGTGCGGGCGGTGGGGCGATGCTTCTGTTGGCGGCCATGTCGTGTAGTTCCCTGCAGTGTCTTGCGAGTCCCGGCTGGTCCCCGTCAGCAGGTAACATGCGCGGTATTCCAGAAAACGCTTGGACTAGGCATCCTGGGCTTTGGATCCGGGGCACAGGTCGCGGAACCCAGGGAGTGGCTGGCGCCACAATCACAGGGCCATAGGTACTGGTTTGCTGCCGGAATTAGCGTGCGCCCATGCCTTCAGGGAAAGCGCATTCACTGCTGATGTTTGGTCGGTGAGTGTCCGGGCAGCGCTTACCCTTCGGACGTGACAGATTTCCAAAGAGCACCAACGATATTCTCATGGGCCATAGCGGAAGAGCTTGCTGTGGCGCACATGAAGAGCATTGGGTTTTCCGACGCGCGCCGGTCATCTGCAGGCCCAGATGGTGGCATCGATGTGAGATCGTCCAACGCGGTGGCGCAGGTCAAAAGTCGTGCCAATCCCGTTGGATCGTCGGACGTGCAGCGTTTGCGGGGGAGCGCGCACGGAATCGAGCATGCGCTCTTCTATTCCCGATCGGGGTACTCGATTCATGCACTTCGTTTTGCCGACGAGTCGGGGGTGTCACTATTTCGGTATGACGAGATGAATCGTGTGGTGGGAGTGAACGAAGCGGGAATCAGGCTTTGTGGAAACACTTGGGACTCTTACTTCGAAGCAGAAGCAGAAGCAGAAGCAGAAGCAGAAGCAGAAGCAGAAGCAGAAGCAGAAGCAGAAGCAGAATTATTTAGTGAGCCAATCGAGGATCGCACTTTCAGTCCGATCACAGGCAATCGCGTGTTCAGCGAGGAACAACTGCACAGGCTTGGTGGGTTCATGGTGGGAAAATCCGTTTGCGGCCCCTTCGGATTCATAGAAGACCCGGCGCAGATGCGCCGAGACGTGTTGGAGCTGAAACTCCTCGCTTGCGTGGAGGCGAACGGTGAGTTGTTGCTTCCGGGTTATCAATTTGGAACCTGTTATGCGTATCTGCCCCACATGCGCGAAGTTCTCATGAACCTCGATCCTCAAATGAACGACGGCTGGGGAGATGCACTTTGGCTCGCTTCCAATCCGTCGTGGCTAAGCAAGGGGAGGAGCATCCATGAGGCGATGCGGCTCGGCGTTCAAGTTGACGTCATCTTGACGCGAGCTTCGGAGCGATACTCGAATCGTCTACGTCAAGACGGAGTGGTCGGCGCATGAAACGCTCGGCCATCAAGGTGCGAGATTGGTCAGGGCAACCGCACGAAAACTAGCATTCATGATTACAGCCGACTCGACCAAGTCGCTGCCGGGAGGGTGTGCCGAGCTGCGCACATCGGGACTGGTGTCGATTTCCAGGGGCTGGCTTGTAGATCAGCTGCCTTAGCCTGAATCCACCGGTCGGGCTCTGAGGGTAGCGGCGCGTTAAACAGAGAATGCCTGTCTAACCAGGGAAAATTGTTCTTACCACAGACCAATCGAACCCGAAAAGAGAGGCATCTCGTAGATGCAACTTTTCCATACTTCCACCGCCTTGTCAGCAACGTTCGACGACACGAATCTTGTGTCGGCTGCCGGTCTGGTGCCCGCGATGGGACTGGCGGCCAGTACCGGCCTTCGAGAGCTTGCCGATACGCACCTCCACCTGCCGGGACACTTCGGCGCCAACGCGGGACTGAAGGTCACCGCCCTGGTCGCGGGAATGGTCGCCGGAGCGGACTCGATCGATGACATGGCGTTGCTGCGCCACGGCGGGATGAAGAAACTTTTCACCGGCGCCTACGCCCCATCGACGTTGGGGTCGTTCCTTCGCACTTTCACGTTCGGTCATGTCCGTCAACTTGACGCGACCGCCTGGCGGTGGCTGGTCAACGTCGCCGGGGCGGCACCGATCGTGGCCGGCATCGACGATTACGCCCTGGTCGACATTGACGACACGATCAAAGAAGTCCACGGCTATAAGAAACAAGGATCCGGCTACGGGTACTCCGGGGTGCGCGGTTTGAACGCGATGATCGGCATTGTCTCTACCCCCGCCGCAGCACCAATCATCATCGGGTCTCGGCTTCGCCGCGGTGCGACCGGGTCCCCGCGCGGGGCGAAACGATTCATCGCCGACATCCTGACCACCGTCCGCCGGCTCCGGACGACCACCGCGAGCGGCCCGGTGTTGCTCCGCGCCGACAGTGCTTTCCACGGCCACGCCGTCATCTCTACCGCCCACCACGCCGGGGCGAGAGTATCCATCACCGCACGGATGGACCCGGCCGTCAAACGTGCCATCGGCGTGATCGCCGATGATGCGTGGGAGACGATCAACTACACCAACGCGATCCTCGACGAGACGACAGGCAAATGGGTCTCGGTCGCGGAAGTCGCCGAGGTCCCGTTCACCGCGTTCAGCAGCAGGAAGAAAGCTGAACGGATTCAGGGACGCCTGATCGTGCGACGCATCCCGGAACTCAACCCCAAAGAAGCCGTCGGACAGCCGACCCTGTTCGACACCCACCGGTTCCACGCGTTCTTCACCACCAGCACCCTGGACACCATCACCGCAGACAAAACCCACCGGCAACACGCGATCATCGAGCAAGTCAACGCCGATTTGAAAGACAGCGCTTTGGCGCACCTGCCGTCGGGGATTTTCACCGCCAACGCCGCCTGGCTGGTGCTGGCAACGATCGCGTTCAACCTCTCTCGCGCGATCGGGACGATGACCGGCACCGAGTTGCGCAAAGCCCGCACCGGCACGATCCGCCGGAAACTGATCCATCTCCCGGCCCGTATTTCGACTTCCGCACGACGGATTACCCTGCACCTACCGACGGACTGGCCCTGGGAAACCAGCTGGACAGCCCTGTTCGCAGAGGCCTGCGGCCCACCGCGAACCACCACCATCTGACCGAACAGCCCCCCGGCCCGAAGAACCACGGAACATCACCGGCAGCAAGGCCGGACACACCACCACGCCCTCAACAAGAACGCTCAAACCAAATCGAAACAAGTCCAAACACCGAGCCAGACCGGTGGATTCAGGCTTAGCCCGAGGATGATCGAGTCATGCGAATCTCGAGAGCAGACCCGGGGTCGACGACACGCCCGCCTCCGACCGCGCGCGTTCAAGCGAAAGCCGCGCAGATGAGGATCGTCGCAGATCGCCGCGCTCACCGGGAAACACCGGAACGGATCAAGCGACAAGCCGAATGGCGGGAACCGGGCTTGCCGGGAAATGAACAAAGAGTGACACGAAATATTCGAACTCAGGCACGCCGCGGGTAGCTCGGTGGAAGGTTGTGTCGCGGCTACTCAGATCATGCTCGAGCGCCTGCATCACAACCTGGGGGCGGCCAGGAAGGTCGGGTTAGTGGGCTCAGTCAGATTGCGCGTTAGAACTGGGACTAGGTATTGGTGAAAATCGACACTACGAGTTCGAACGCCGCGACTTGGGAGACCATGGCTCCCGCTTCTTGTCGTTCGTCCGAGTACCGCGGCGCCATCTCCTCCATCACGAGCTTGATCGCCCCCGGCTGCTTGTCCGGCGGGTACCCGTACTTCACGAGCAGACGCTTGATCGAAGATCGCAGCTTCGCACGCACATCGTCGCGGACGGTCCAGTCGGTGCGCACGTCGCGCCGCATCACCTCGACAAGCTCGCGCGCGATCTCAGCAAGCACCCCCTCGCCCTGCACCTCGACGGCGGACTCGTTCTGTGCAACGGCGTCGTAGAACGCCAACTCGTCGTGGTTGAGCGGCGGGGCGAAGTGACTCCCGCGATTCGCCTCCGCCGCGACCTCGCGAGCCAAGGCAACGAGTTCGGCGATGACTTCGGCCGAGGT
>JACMOZ010000059.1 GCA_014377785.1 Aeromicrobium sp. | reverse complement strand
GGCTCTCTGGCGTGACCCACACCGGGTAGATCGGGTGGCGGATGACCGCTGAGACGATGAACTCGAACAGGAACGACAGCCCGAGCACAAGGCGAAAGACCCAGCCGAGCACGATGAGCAGGTCCGGCCAGGTCACGGTGACGGCGATCGACACTGCGGAGGGGGGGGGCAGCAGGAGCACCACCGCGCCGAGGGCAGTGGAGCCGGGATAGAACGACCTGGCGATCGAGAGGAATGCAAGAGCGATGAAGGCGAGCAGCGGATAGGGTAGCGAGCCGACACGGAACCGAGCGCGATAGCGCGTAAGCACCACGATCGAAATGGCGGCGATGACCACTACGAAGATGCCGTAGCCGTACCAGCTGAAGGAGTTGCGCCAGAAGTCTCCGGCAATGCCGGTGAACAGCACGAAGGTCGCGAAACCCAGGCGGAATCCGCGGCGGTCGAGAGTGTTCATAAGGAACAGATTACGGGCGCTCCTACTGTCAGCGCCAAATGGAGAATGGCGACTCAAACGCCAAATAAAGTGAGCGATGGTTGGCTAGCGGATACCAGACGATAGACTCTTTGCTATCAGCTAACTTATATTTCGTACGGAAATGGCTTGGGGGAACGGACTTTGTCTTCGTCTCTTGCTAAATCCCCGTGTTTCCTGGAGAAACCTACGGCGTTCAACTCTGTGCTCGTTATCGGCGCTTCGGGCGTGATCGGGCGGGCCACGATTGCCACTGTGCTTGCTGTGGGGTACGAAACATGAGCTGTATTTTCGCTCGACGCCGACTTTCGAGGCGCGCGGGCCACCGACCACTTCGTTGCCAATCGCGGGAACCTGCCGGGCTGGACTGTCAATCAAGTACACACATCAGGACGAGCTCAGCGGCGAAATTCCGTTTGAGCTGCTCGCGGAGATTCTCAAGTCATGTCATCCAGGCCGGCTATATGAATTGGTGGTCGTCGGAAATGCGCGCGCGGTCCAATAGTCTGAGCGCATGATTCGCACCCCGACGGTGACGTGGTGATCGACATTTCGGTGGTCCACGTGATGCCGACTGCAGCCGTGGGTTACTCGGCGGCCGCGTCAGACGAACTAGGCGTCGCCGGACTGATTTCAGCCACCCGGCTCGCAGCGGCTGTCCTCGGCGTGAGGCTCCGAACGTCTGTGGTCATGGTCGGATCTGAGGCCAGGGTGATGGGTTTCGGCGATCTCGAAGTCACCATATTGCGCAACCTTTCAAATTCACCCGACCCTCAAAAAAGCATCCCGGCCGAATTGGACTCGCGGCTCACGGGCTTCGACCTGGTGCACATTCACCAGGGCGTCAGCATCTTCGGTGAATTCGTCGCGGCAAGGGCGCTGTCGCTTGGTATCCCCTACATTGTCACCGATTGGGGCCTCGCCTCGAGCCGTGTGATGATCTTCGGCGGAGGATTCGAACTCGCAGCAGGTGTTCTCTCGACGTCCGAATCTTCGCGTTGCTCCAGCAATGTGCGCCCTTTTACAGCGACCGCGGTAATCGTCGGTCCCGTGCACACGGCGTTCTCCGTCCCTGATCCTCAGGTGCAGCGCGATCCTGCCATGGTTCTTACAGCAGCACGCTCGGGCGATGACCCGGGAATAGAAAAGATCATGCGCGCGATTCCCGCTGGGATGAGCCTCGTCGTTCTCGACTCCAGGTACGGCGAAGCGGCGAAGCTGCACATGTATCGCAGAGCCGGCGTGTATGTGCAGTCCCCGGAACAGAACGAGCTTTGCAGCGATGCAACGGACCGGCCTGACCTGCTCGAGCTGATCGCACTCGACGCGCTCTCGACGGGCGCTCCGCTCGCCGTATCCAGTGCTGGTTCGCTTTCTGGCCTAGTGAACGACGAGCGCCTTGCGCGATCGTTCTCGACGTCCGAAGGACTCACCGTCCTGCTCGAAGGCGTTCGAGACGGCATGTGGCCCGCCGTGGATCACAGTGCGCGTGCGCGCCGCCATGCCGTAGATGGGTTCGGATATCGCTCGGTGGGCCGCAAGGTCATCGACTTCTATTTACAAGTTCTTAGATGAGAGTGCTCGTCGTCAGCAACCTGTATCCTTCCGGCGAACTCGGAGGGTATGAGCTGGGTTGCTTTCAGGTCGTCGAAGAACTCCGCGCGCGGGGGCACGAAGTCCTTGTGATGACCAGCGTGCTTGCAGAGGCGATCGCCTGCGATCTCGGACACGTGGAGCGCCGACTGACCCTGCGCGCATTCTCGGTCGTCGAACCACGCGGAGCCAGCGCTCACCGTTCGCTCGAGTTCGACAGCAGCGTCTCCCAATACGCGAACACGCACGCGGTGCTGGAGGCGATCGAGCGGTTCGGTCCCGATGTGGTCTATCTCTTCAACCTAGTCGGCCTTGGCGGTCTCGCAATCATCGATGCCCTTACGGTGAGTGGGATCCCGTGGACGTGGCATCTCATGGATAGGGTGCCCGTTCAACTGGTGCTCGGAGCGAGCGTGCCGATCGCCGCGCTCTATGGAATCGAGACCGGGAAGGTCTTCGACGCGGGCTCACTGATCTCGATAAGCCGCAACCTCGTCGAGGAGATCGAGGCGCAACCACGCATCGGCACCCTGCCGAGGGTTACCATCGTGCCGGGTTGGGCGAAGCCGTCGGAGTTCGTCCTCGACCGGGAGTACCGGCGTGGCGGTGTCCTGCGCTTCGTATTCGCGGGAACTTACGGCACACACGAGGGTATCGACCTCATCGTGCAGGCGGCCGGGCGGCTTCGTGATGCCGGGCAAAACTTCACCATCGACTTCTTCGGTTTCGGTAATTACCTACAGTTCGAGAAGGCCGCCCTAGCGCTCGGTCTCGTGGGCCGTCTGACCTTCAACGGCGTGATCGGTCAGTCCGAACTCCGTGCCGTGTTCCGGAACGCCGATGTGTTCCTGTTCCCAAGTCTTGAGCGGGAACCATTCGGCTTCGTTCCGCTCGAGGCCGCGAGTGAGGGATGTGTTCCTATCATCACGGGGGAGGCTGGCGTCTCCGAACGCCTTGTGGACGGCGTGCACTGCGTGAAGATCAGCCGCGATGTGGACTCGCTGACCGAGGCGATGCTGGCCGTTGCCGATGAGAAGTTCGATCTCAGGGCGTTCGGACAGCGTGCACGTTTTGTCGTGGAT
>JACMOZ010000485.1 GCA_014377785.1 Aeromicrobium sp. | reverse complement strand
GCCATCCTCACGCCGCTCTACCTGCAGCTGAACGCGATGCATCTCACGAACTCGCTACTCGGCCTGATCCTTTTCTACGTGACCGTGAACCTGCCATTCGGTACGTTCGTAATGCGGAACGCCTTCGACTCGATTCCTGACGAGCTTGAGGACTCTGCTCTCGTCGACGGTGCCAGTCGCGCCCGAGTAATCGTGAGTGTGCTTCGGCCCCTGCTGATGCCGGGCGTGGCAACCGCTGCTCTGTACGCATTCCTTGCTGCTTGGACAGAATTCCTCGGGGCACTGACGTTTCTAACCAAAGACAGCCTGTACACGCTCCCCGTCGCCCTCCTCAACCTCCAGACCGGCGCGTATGGACAGATCAATTACGGCACGCTGGTCGCCGGCTCAGTCATCGCGATGATCCCGTGCATCGCGTTGTACATCGGCCTGCAGCGGTTCTACGTGGCCGGATTGTCGTCAGGGGCGCTCAAAGGGTAAAAGATCAGTTGATTCAAGTGGTTATTGCAACAGGAGCTTGAATCTGCCCGCCAACTCGAAGACGTCGATAGTTTATATTTCGCCCTGAGCCGCGGCCCAGAAACCTGGGTCGGGAGACTGAACGTGGGTCCCAAACCAGGTCAAGTCCCAATGTGTGGTGTGGTGCGTTTGTCGCATGATTCTTAGATTTCTAGGCGCCGAGGGCGCCAAGTTCAGTTGCGGGTTCCTCGGGGCAGTCCCGGGTTCAGTTGACATCGTGACAACCAAACCGACAGCAGTCCCCTCCCGAGCAACATCACGAATACGACGCCCTGGCACCGGGAAAGCAAGTCTCCCAGAGAGGCCGTGCAGTGGTCACTCAATCGGCCGACGGGATCTGCCGCAAACTATTTCCCGCATTCATTCAGCCTGTGGGCCGGGCATCCGGATGCCCGGTCGGATTTGTGCGGCAGACGCTCGTTCGATCAGGCGCGGGCTCGTCTTCACCGGCACCGCAACCACCCGTCCGTCAAGCACCGACAAGACCGTTCCCATCATTCGCTGCCCGAGCTCGGTGAAGTCCTGTCGGATAGTGGTGAGCGGTGGGAAGAAATGCGCGGCCTCCGGGATGTCGTCGAAGCCAACGATACTCACCGCTGACGGCACGGCGATGCCGTGATCGGTAAGTGCGTGGAGCAGGCCGAGAGCCATCTGGTCATTGGCGACGAAGACAGCCGTGAAGTCGCCTTCCTCCACGAGCCGCTCCCCGATGGCCCGCCCGCTGTCTGCCGTCCAGTCTCCGTGATGTGCACTACCTAGCGGAAGACCACGCCGGACCATCTCCGACTGCCAGCCGCGCTCGCGTTCCCGGGCATCCAGCGATGCTTTGGGCCCGGCCAGGTGGAGAATGCTGCGGTGTCCAAGATCGGCGAGATAGGAGGTGGCGAGCTCGGCTCCGCGAAATTGGTCGATCGACACGCTCGGGAAGCTGCCGTGCCCGCTGGAGTCAGCGGTTACCAGAGGAATATCGAGCTCCAGTTCGTCGATCGCCTCGATCGATGAATAGTCGGAGGCGATGAGAACGATCGCTTCGACCTGCTGTCTCAACAGCACGTCCACGGCTTGCAGGATCTCGTCGCGATCAGCATCCGCCATGCTCGCGGTGATGACCTGGTAGCCGCTCTCGCGGGCGGCCCCGTTAAAGGCGAGGGCAATGCTCGCCGGACCGTAAAGCGGATTGCCAGTGCTCACCAACCCAAGAGTGTGTGTCTTGCGCGTCGCAAGAGCCCGGGCCACGGAACTGGGTCGATAGCGCAGCTTGCGGATCGCGTCCTCGACGCGGGCACGTGTCTGCGGTCGCACGGTGTTCTCGTTGTTGAGCACGCGGGACACGGTCTGGTGGGAGACACCGGCAAGCCGGGCGACATCCATGATGTTTGCCACGATTCGTAGACTGACGGATTCAACTACAGCCGCTGGGCAAGCCGGTAGTAGGCCTGGTTCCAGCGGAGTTCGCGGCCGAAGTCGCGAAGGTTGGTGTTCTTGTCGATCACGACCAGCTCGTTCTTCGCGATCTCCGCGAAGTCCTCGAACACCTCAAGACCCAGCGCTGTCGACATGACAGTGTGGTGGGCGGCGCCGGCGGTGAGCCACGCTGCAGTGCTCGTGGCGAAGTCGGGTTCGGGCTTCCACACCGCGCGCGCCACCGGCAGGTGGGGCAGCGGATGGGGAAGCTCGACTACCTCGACCACATTCGCTACGAGGCGGAAACGGTCCCGCATGTCGCTAAGGGCCACGACCACTGCCGGGCCGGGATCCGCATCGAAGACGAGTCGCACCGGGTCTTCGCGGCCACCAATGCCGAGCGGGTGCACCTCGAGTCTCGGTTTCGAGGTGGTGAGTGAGGGGCAGACCTCGAGCATGTGGGCCCCGAGGATGAGCTCCTGCCCCGGGGTCAGGTCGTAGGTGTAGTCCTCCATCAGCGACGCACCGCCGGGCAGGCCGGCTCCCATCACCTTCGCTGCACGCACCAGAATTGCGGTCTTCCAGTCACCCTCCGCACCAAAACCGTAGCCGTCGGCCATCAGCCGCTGCACGGCAAGGCCGGGGAGTTGGCGCAGTCCGCCGAGATCTTCGAAGCTCGTGG
>JACMOZ010000484.1 GCA_014377785.1 Aeromicrobium sp. | reverse complement strand
TCTGTCGCGAACTCGCACAGCAGCCGTTCCGCAATGCGCGCCTGCTCGAAGTCGGCGCGCGGTGACGCCTGATCGAGGTTCGAGACGATCCAATTGGCGGAATCCAGGGCGATCGACCCGGCGCAGAACGCCTCGGCGACCAGTGGATGCCGCGGCGGCACGGCTTCGCCGGTCAGACTCCGAGACGCCGAGGTGGCATCACCGACGCGGCAGAACAGCCGCGCTTCACTCAGCGCCATGAGTCCAACCGCGGCCAGGACTGCCGCCGGACCGTTTTCTCCCAGCCGAGTGGCAAGACCCTCGCGCCCGAGAGTCACGCACGATCGGTCACTCACTTGGCCGGCGAGTCGAGTGATTTCGGCATCCACCGCGCGACGCTCGGCGAATCGATCCTCGAGCGCGCCGAGCAACTCGGAGTCGGTGAGATCCACCGCCGCGAGATGCTCAAGGGTCGACGTGTTCATGTACGAATTCTCGCAATGACCACCGACATTCCTCGAGCCGATACCCCGGTTGATCAGGGCTTCCTGTAGAAAAAAGCCGCAAAGTCGCGACTGTGGAGGGGCGGAGCCGCGAAAGAAGAAGAGGCGCCACCGGGTGGTGAAGCATGAATTCGGCATCCGTAGCGCGACTCTCGGCGAAGCGATACCTTCACGCGCCGAGCAGCGCGTTGTCGGTGAGAATCGCCGCCGCGAGGTGCTCAAGCTCGACCTGTTCATGAGGGAGGTCTCGCCATGACCACCGTCACATTCCATTCGCAATTACGCAGCATCCGTTGAGGTATCGGGCCTGTGCAGACGAGTGTTGCCAGAGTCTTTCCAGTACCTGTCGGCACAGAGTAAACCGTCCCTTTTTTCCCACCGCCTTCTTTCCGGAGGAGCGATGAGGGCTACGCCAGAGAAACACCCGACAGAGGTTCGCGATCGAGCGGATCGGATCGCACTTGGTGGGGTGAAAAACAAGCCAAAGCCAGCGCAACCCCGTTTGTATTTCTTCGACGCTCAGGGAGCTTTTTGCCGCGACACAGGGATTTTGCGCACACGGCTATGGGGGTAATTACTACCTATCCAGTGGGCTCGTCGCGTGTTTGAATTGCCCCAATATTCACAAACGAAAAGGACATCAAATGGCCCACGGAACCGTACTAGAAACCATCACCCTTGAAGAGGCTCGACGAGTGATTGACGCTGCCGCCGCGAAGGCCACAGAGATCGGGCAGCCGATGGACATCGCCGTCGTCGACGCCGGGGGCAACCTCAAGGCTCACGTGCGCATGGACGGGGCAAACATCGGCAGCATCACTATCGCGATCAACAAGGCGTATACATCCATCGCGTTCCAGTGTGAGACGGGCGACTTGCAGGAGCTCACCCGCCCGGAGGGATCGATTTTTGGGTTGAGCGATGCCCACGGCGGGCGTCTGGCGGTCTTCCCCGGCGGTATTCCCCTGGTTCGCGATGGCCACATCATGGGCGCCATCGGGGTCTCAACGGGCTCGATTGAGCAGGACCAGGAGGTCGCAACGGCGGGAGCGGCAGCGTATTGAGACGTTCACGCCCGAGTTTCAGCGGTCCTGCGGCCCGAACGCGATCAACCTCAAAGTTGCGCGCGTCGGGGTTGGGACCTCCGCCGTAAATCCCCTTGACTGATCCTGATCGCTCGTCAGTGGGTTGACATTAGCGCCGTGGTCCTGTCGCTTGGTCCCCATCGGGACGTCGGGGGACTGGCGGTTGTCGTGAATCAGCCGCCGTGCTGATTCGTTGAAAGAACACCCGAGCGGTGTCTGCTCGTCAATGCTGGGCACTGCGGTGGTGGTGCGTTCGGTTTCGAGGTTGTCTGGCAGCGCCGTCTCGATGAGATCTGATCCCGCGTCGAGGAGTTGGACGAGTGAGCCCGGGCCGTCGTGCGGGTTCGTCTCGCTCGTAACAATCCCGCACGACGGCCCCGGCGCTTCAGGACTGTTCAGTGGATGCCACATCGCACCGCGGGCGCAAGCTTGCTTCAACAGCCAGCGCCCCCGCTCACCACAACGGCGTGGCAGCTCATCACGGGGGACTCTCCCTGATGGTTGTCATGCTCGCGGTCGAGGGGCTTCCCACGACGCCTCTGACATTTCCGAACATCATGGGATTCACCTACCTTTCTGTCGTCGGTACCGCATTCGCCTATGTGTTGTGGTTTCGGGGAATCACGCGGCTTCCGGCAAGCACCACGGCTTTCCTCGGCTTACTCAGCCCGGTCGTGGCCATCCTCTTGGGCTGGATGATCACCGGTGAGGACCTCACTTTCGTGCAAATGGTAGGAATTGTCATCGTCC
>JACMOZ010000483.1 GCA_014377785.1 Aeromicrobium sp. | reverse complement strand
CCGCCGACAGCGATGAGGTCGGATGACCAGAACCGGCTTGCGTACTGCAACGGATGGAATCCACCCTCAGCTGGGTCGCCAACCGGTGTACGAGATGCAGGTGTTCACCGGTCAGTTTCGCGGTATCCGACGTTGGAGTGGGGTTTATTGTCAAGTCGTCATATTCCTTCGCGATGAGAAATGGATTCGTTCGCGCGGCGAAACAGGCTGGGTCGCGTCTCTGCCCAAACGTACTCCGCTGACCATGGATCTGGTAGAGGCTCGGTCTAAGGTGAAAAAACGATTGGATGTGCGTTACGAGCTGCACCCGCTGCCGCCAACACGTTCGGTGGATCCGGGCCCAAGGAGAGTGCAATGAGGACGTTTCCCAGCGACCGGTGGGTGCGCGCCTTCGTCGGCGACACGATGATCGCGGACAGCAGGGATCCGCTGCTGTTTTGGGAGGCAGATTCTCCGATCCCGGGTTACGCGTTTTCGCTTGGTAGCGTGCACCGGGAGTTTCTGTCTGAATCCTCGGCACCACCAGAGCGCCACGGCTTCGAGTTTTTCCGGCCGAAGGGCGACGTGTCGAAGTGGTTCGACATCGTGGTCGGAGAGCGTTTCGTCCCGCACGCGGCGTGGGTGCTGACCGGTCTCGAAGATCGCATCGCTCTGAGCTGGCAGCCCGGAACAATCGACCGGTGGCTTGAGGAGGACGTCCAGGTGTTTGGACACCCCCGGGATCCGTTTCATCGCGTTGATGCCCTCCAGAGCAGTCGGCACGTGACCGCCACCGTCAACAGTGTCGTGCTCGCCGACACCCGCAATCCGGTCGTGCTCTTCGAAACTAACCTGCCAGCCCGATATTACTTCCCGGCGGGCGACGTCAATACTGAAGTTCTTGTGCCTGCGGCGATGACGAGCGTGTGCCCATACAAGGGCACCGCGGATCGATATTGGGACGTGGTCGGGCACGCGGATCTCACTGCGGCGGCATGGAGTTATTCGAGCCCGTTTGCGGCTGTCGGAGAGATCAGGAGCCGGATCTCCTTCTATAACGAACTCGTCGACTTCACCATCGACGGCATTCCCCAGGACCGACCGGCAAGCCCGTTCAGCGAGAAAGAACAGCGACCCGCTTGATCTGCCGACGGCACTGGGCTCTTCGAATTTTCCCGGTAGGTATCCCCATCGGCTCCACCGCACCGGACCATTAATATAAGAGGTATCCAGGTAGCTGCACTGATTTTGTGGGATCGCGGGGGGTATCAGGAGGCGCGCTACGGCCGATGAGCTGGCCCCGTATGGCCGACACTATGGCAGGGCATGACTGCGGATACGGCAGCCCTGGTGGCGCTTTGCGACACTGAGGGCTACGGCGAGGGCTTCGGCGCCTTCCAGCAGAAGCGCGAGAGCGTCCTCACCGGTCGCGTTTGAGCGGCAACGTCCTGCGGTAGAGGGCGCGGATTCCGGCGCTCGGCCTGGGGCCTGTTCGAGGCCGGCCGGGAATTCTCATCGTGGTGCCCGGTTGTCTTTAACATCACCTGTGACGGTGGCCCGGAATGTGGGCCACCGTTATGGAGCCGGAATCAACGGGAAGAAGATCGCTCATGGGCCTCAACAATTTGGATCTCACCAATCGACGCGGAATTATCACGGGCGCAGGACAGGGCATCGGTCGGGCACTTGCGCTCGAGTTCGGTCGACGTGGTGGCCATCTGCTGCTGGTCGGCCGACAGCTGGCTACGCTCACAGAAACTGCGCGGCTCGTTGCCTTCGAGGGCGGAACGACCGAGATCCTGGTCGAAGACCTGACCCGGGGTGGCGCTGTTGAGCGCATCAAGCAGACGGTGGCGTCGCGGAGCGCCGTTGATCTCCTCGTCAACAATGCCGGCAATGTGCGTGCAGGCAGGCTCGAAATGACCAGCGATGCGGATGTCCACTCGATGATCGACCTGAATCTCACCGCCCCGATTCTGTTGACCAAGACTCTCCTCCCCACGCTTCGGCAGAGCGGGAAGGGACGCGGCAGCATTATCTTGAACGTTTCCAGTGGGATTGCGCTCGTGGGTATGCCTTTCTACGCGGTCTATGCGGCAACGAAATCGGGCATTGCGCAGTTCGGTGAGGCGCTTCGTCGCGAGTTGATCGGAATGGGTGTGCATGTTGCGACCGTCTATCCCGGCGCGACCGACACGGCGATGATGACGTCGCAGAACGCCGGTGACGAGCTCGGTTGGGGACGTCGTTCCCTAGGAGCGTGGGTCGGTAAGGCCCATTTGGGCTTGATGCCGCGAAATACGGGTCCAGGTCTCGGCGTGGGTTGGGCGTTGATGGCCCGGTAGCCAACGGGG
>JACMOZ010000058.1 GCA_014377785.1 Aeromicrobium sp. | reverse complement strand
GTGAGCACGTCGGCCAGTTCCTCGCGCAGTCGATCAACGTCGGCATCCGCGTTCCACTGAAAACACTCGAGCAACTCGCCCGCTTCAATCGCGATGCTCTTCGCCAGGTTCTCGGGGCTGTGAAACTGCGCCCAATCCCGCTCGGCAACGAATGCCGCGATCTCATCGCGAACTGACTTGTCGACCATCCCGCCAACCTAGCAGGCAGGAATTCCTCAGCTTCACCCTCGCGAGTCTTCTGCCACTGAACGCTGTCCTCTTCCTCGGCCGAAGTGAAGACGGCGATCTGGGCCTCGCCGCAAGGAACTGAAGCGCAAGATCGAAATCGAGGAGCGCGCACTGAAGTATCTGTGAGGGAATGGCCTCGAACCAAGCGCCTGCCCTGCCCGCTTCGGCCCGGCATCTCGCTCGCTATGCGATCCGCTTGCGGTGCCGCTTCTGCCGCGGATGTGCAGGCTTCACTAGCCCAGCATGGGTTCGAGAAGGGCTGCTTGGGCTGGACCCGATTCGAAAGATAAGCCCGTCATCGAACCGTCTACGACTGACAGCCCTGAACGTAATCGACGAGCTTGCCACCATCGAGCGTCACGTGGACATCGTGCTTTGCGTCTGCGACCGGGTATCCGCCATAGGACCCTCCGATCGTCACGGTGACGACGAATGTTCGCCCTTTCGGAGGGGCGGTCATTGCGGTGCTGCAGGATGTCACCCCTGCTATCACCCAGGCTGGGTCGGGGCTGATGGTGGTTAGGTCCGGAACGGTTGTCTCGATGTCGCCATCGGCGACGATCTTCGCGAGGGCCGCAGCGAAGGACGGTGCGGCCGGGTTGTATATCGTCGAGTCGTGTGCCGCAACGTAGGAGGCGCCCGCTGCAGGGCCGGTCTGAAACGCGATCGTGCGGTCGTAATAGAACTTGCGTATCAATTCTTTTATGTCCGAGGCGACCACCGTCGAACTGGCACCGTGTTCCGACACGTCAAGTGGCCTTTTCGCGTTTGCTGTGCTGCTGACCGTGGCGCGGTACTTGACCGTTCCAGTGGCAGTGACCGTCGTGTTGAATGAGGCCGCGAGCTCAGGTCCCTTATCCTTCACGGTTTTGACTGTTGACCACGTTGTTCCGTCCGTCGACGACTGAATGCGAATTACAACAGGATCAACCCTCTTGTTGCTGAGCTTGCCAACGTAGGACACGGCCACCGCATCGTTTAGGAGAGTGTCAGTCGGCGCTGTCACACGAATCTCAGACTGCACTTGTTTGCCCGTGAGAGGGCTGGAGCATCCGGAGAGTGCTGTGGCCACAAGCGCCGAGCCAATCAAAGCGACGATTGCGATGCGGACAGTTTGCATTGGCACGATCTCTTTTGGGCGCAGCTCAATTGGTGGGGTGTTTCCGAAGCTTATTCAGATTGTGGCGTTGCCATGAAGCCCCAAAACGGGGAGCGCCCTACAAGACGGAATTGCCACACGACCCCGATCACCCAGCATTTACGCGTGAATTCCTCCTGTTTCTTTTCTCACTTTGTGCCCTGCCCGCTTTCTCCCTCTCTCTGTGCCACCACACCCTTTCCCTGATCAGCCGCCACCCCTTTACGTCCTGACCCCTCATGCTCTGAAGGATGAAGAGTGTGAGGGGTCAGGACGCGAGCGCAGCGAGGGGGTGGCGGCTGATCAGGGAAAAACCTGCTTCAACTATTCGTTTGCCTATTCGTTCTCAAAGAAGAGTCAAACGAATAGGTAAGCCACCGATTTCGAGGCCGCCGACGCTGGTGCGAAGCCCCGCTTAGACCGTCGACGACCGCGGATGCTGCATCAATTTTACCAAGCGCCGGCCGCATCCAACCGGCGTCGGTCGTCTGTTTTACTCTGGTGCCGAGCTCGAGTAGATCGGAGTGACCATGGGTTCGATCACGGCCTACGAGACCGCCAGGGGCAAGCGCTATCGGGTGCGGTTTCGCAAGCCTGACCACTCCCAGACGGACAAGCGTGGCTTCCGCACGAAGCGGGACGCGGAGCTCTTCCTCGCCTCGACCGAGGTGAAAATGGCGATCGGTGAGTTCATCGATGCCACCGCCTCGCGCATCACCATCGAGACGCTCGGAGTGCCCTGGGTCAAGGCTCAATCGCACCTCAAGCCGAGCTCATTCGCCGTCATCGAGGTCGCCTGGCGCGTGCACGTGCAGCCCAAGTGGGGATCGCGAGTGCTCGGCGAGATCCGCCACAGCGAGGTGCAGAAGTGGGTGAGCGAGCTGTCCGCGC
>JACMOZ010000057.1 GCA_014377785.1 Aeromicrobium sp. | reverse complement strand
GACGTCGACCGGGCCGCTGAGCTCGAACTCAAGCCAGTCCCCTGCGACGAGATCGACGACCATGCGTTCGCTCTCGCTGTAGTCGCGGCCGTCGGTGTGCTCGAACCAGTGGCCGTCACGGGTCGCCGGCTCGGCGTAGCGGATGGTGACGGCATCTGTGTCTCGCATCGTTGCGAGGGGTGTCGCTGACGAGGTTTCGAACGACTCGCCCCGACCGCGAAACCCGAAACCCCACGCCGGGATCTCTTGCGGCTCGACCGCGGTGATGGCCTGAATCACCTCCGGTTGCCACTGGCAGTTCTCGAGCTTCATGTTCTCGAGCAGCTCATCGAAGATCGACTGCGCATTCATGGGAGCTGGCCCACCCGCTACGTGCTCGACCAGTAGGTGCCAGCGCGCGGGCAGCCGGATCGACGCGGGCGAGGTGGCGGTGTCGATTTTCTTCCACGGCCAGAAGTTCCAGCCGATGTTGTTGCCTTCGTAGAGGCGCCAGGCGGTATAGAGCCACTCGAGGTTGTTCTCTCCGCCCTCGCCCATGTAGATGGGCAGGTCGAGCGCCTCGCGCGCGTCGAGAAACTTTTGGATCGTTGCGGTGTCAGGCGGCGACCAGTACTTGTGAAACTGCAGGCACGAGTTGTCGTCCCACACCTCATCAAAGATCTGCCAGTTGGTGGCCCAGTGCGATCCCTCGTACATGATGAGGTGGTTCTGATCGACCTCGCGGATGACACGGGTTAGCTGTTGGTACAGCAGCGCGAGGTCAGGGTTGTACAGCTCCGTCCACTCGTTGGGGATCGGCTCGTTGAGCAGGTCGTAGCCCATGACAACGGTTTCGTCGGCATAGCGGCGCGCGATCTCGCCCCAGAGCGTGAGGGTGAGCTGGCGGTATCGCGCATCCATGAAAAGCTCTGGCTTGTTATTGGGAGAGTCGTCGATGTTCGTGCCGGTCTGGCCGCCGGGCGCCCCGTGCAGATCGAGCAGCGCCCACAGGCGGTGGGTGCGGCACCAGCGGATCACGTCATCGATCATCGCGAACCCGGCCTCGAGCAGTGTGCCCACCTCGTCGATAAGCAGCCGGGAGTTGATCGGCAGCCGGATGTGGTCAAACCCGCTCTCTGCAATGCGCTGCACGTCGGACTCATTGAAGAAGTTCGCGCGAAAGCCCGCCCAAAAATTGGCTGAGTTCTCGCCGAGGAGCCGCTGGGTCAGCGCCTCGATCTCGCGGGGCGACTCGGCGCCGGGGCCGAACTTCCACATGTAACCCTCTGGCAGCATCCAGTTGCCGATGCCCATGCCGCGCATCAGCAGAGCGGTGCCGTGTCCGTCAACGAGGTCGGTGCCGGACCGGTGGATGAAACCAGTGAAGTCGGCTGGGCGAGCGGGAAATTGCACGGAACTCATTTCAATCCGGACAGAGCGAAGCCCTGGATGACGTAGCGCTGGAAGATGATGAAGACGATGAGAATCGGCAGCACCATCACCGAGGCGCCAGCCATTTGTAGCGAGGGGTTGACCGCGAGCTGCTGGTTGAGCAGGTTGAGGCCGACGGAGAGTGTGTAGAGCTTCTGATCACTCGAGAGGATGAGCGGCCAAAGAAAGCTGTTCCACCCGGCGATGAAGGTCAGCACGACCTGCACCGCGAGAATCGGCTTGGACATCGGAAGCACTATCTGCCAGAACGTGCGAAACTCCCCGGCGCCGTCCAAGCGCGCCGCTTCGAGCATCTCGGTGGGGATCGTTGTCATGAATTGCCGGAACAAGAAGATGCTGAACCCGCTCACGAGCGTTGGCAGCGCTATCCCCACGAGGGTATTGGTGAGATTCAACCCGTTGATGATGAGGTAGGTCGGAATCATCGTGACCTGAACCGGGATCATCAGGGTCGCCAGTACGAGGAAGAACAGCCCCTTCTTGCCCTTAAACTCGAACTTCGCAAAGGCGTAGCCCGCCATCGCCATGAGCATGAGACCGACGTAGCTGATCAGTACGACGATGAGCGTGTTGAGCAGGTAGCGTCCGAAATCGAGCTCGGTGAACAAGATCTGGTAGTACTCGAGGGTCGGTGCCTGCGGCAGAATTGTCGGCGGATAGTCAATGGACTCGCTCTGCGGTTTGAGAGACGAGGTGAGCATCCAGATGAACGGGAATGCCGTGATGACCGCGCCGATTGCCAGGCCGACGCCAATCGTGATGGTCAGAGAACGCGAGCGGCTGCGGGCACGAGAATCAGTACTCATCGTCGGCCCTCCGCAGTCTTAGCTGTATGACCGTTATTACGGCGATGATGGCGAAGAGCACGAGGCTTCCCGCAGAGGCGTAGCCGAACTGGTTAAGCCGAAAGCCCTCTTTGTACAAGAAGATCGACATGGACGTCGTCGCGCCGAGCGGACCGCCGTCGGTGAGCACGAACGGCTCGTCGAAGAACTGCAGCCACGAGATTGTTGTTGTGACGCTGACGAAGAAAATCGCGAAGCGCAGCAACGGCAGCGTGATCATGAAGGTCTTTCGCCACTCGCCCGCGCCGTCGATGGATGCGGCTTCGAGATATTCCTTCGGAACACCCTGAAGGGCGGCGAGAAAGATGATGGTGTTGAGCCCCATCCCCCGCCACACAGCAACAAGACCGACAGAGAATTTGGAGAGGATCGGGTCGCTGAGCCACTGAACCTCTGGAATGCCGACGAGCGAGAGCACGTAGTTGAAGAAGCCGAACTGGGTGTTGTACAGATAGCCCCAGATAAGCGAGACGGCGACGATCGCCGTGATCGCCGGGATGAAATAGAAGCTGCGCAGCGTCTGGAAGAAACCGTTGCCGCTGCGGTTGAGAAGCAGTGCGACCGCGAGCGAGAGCACGACGATGGCCGGAACACCGAGCACGGCGAAGCCGCCGGTGTTCCATAGGGCCTGCCAGAACTTCGGGTCGTTGAACAGCGTCACATAGTTTTCAAGGCCAATGAACTTGATGTTCTGCGGCCTGACGAAGCCAGAGATGTTCATATCTGTCGTACTGATGACCGCCGCGACCAGAATCGGGAAGATGCCGAAAGCGACGAGCAAGAGCATCGCTGGCGAGACGAAGAGGTAGGGGGTGAGTGTGCGTTTCATCGGCGTGCTCCTTTCCTGTGTTGCGTTCGTGTCTTCGTGGTTCGGGGGCCGCCGCCAGCGCTGTAGACGCCTGGCGACGACCCCCGAGTATCGGTTCTGTCTAGTTGGTCGGCGCACCCTTCGTGGCGTCGAAGAACGCCTGGAGGGTGCTGTCTTTGTCCGCGCCGGTGAGGGCGATGACGTTGAGGGCGGCGAGCAGGTCTGCGCCAGTTCCACCGTCCCAGTTGGCGACGAGCGGCAGCGACTTCGAGCTTGCAAGCTGCTCCGTGTAGATTGCGACGAGCTTGTCGCTCGTGAGTGAGTCATCCTCGAGCGCAGCGGAGAGAGCCGGCAGCTCGCCATTGATCGAGTACCAGCTGAGCTGGGCCTCGACCGAGGATAGGTACTCGAGCAGGTCGAGCGACGCGGTCTTCTGGTCGGTGTTGAACCAGACGCCGAGGTTGGATCCGGCGAACAAAGAGGTTGCTTCACCTTCGACACCGGCAGGAATCGTCGTGATGTCCCACTTGCCCTCGAGCTCCGGCGCAGCGCTAGCGATGCCGCCGGCGAGGTACGGGCCGCTCATCAGCATCGGGGTGATCCCGCTGATGAAGCCCTGGGTCTGGTCGAAGTCGCCGTTGACCGGAACACTTCCGTCTGCATAGAGACCGAGGTAGGTGTCGGCGGCAGCGTTGAAGGCCTCGGTGTCGAAGTCAATGTTGCCATCGCCGTCGACGACGTCGCCGCCGTAGCTCCAGGTGATCTCGAGCGGCAGCGGGCTGTCCCACTGTGGGATGTAGTAGCCGTACTGGCCCTCGCCGCGACCGGCCAGAACCTTCGCATCTTTACGAAGCTGATCCCACGTGGTGGGAGGAGCGTCGATTCCCGCCTCAGCGAGGATATCGGTGCGGTAGAACAGCACGCGGGTGTCGGCCACCCACGGCACGGTCACCTGGCTGTCACCGACCGAACTCGCAACCCCGGAAGGGAAGT
>JACMOZ010000482.1 GCA_014377785.1 Aeromicrobium sp. | reverse complement strand
GAGATGATGCGCGCAGTTTCCTCGGCAGAGGCACGAACGATAGCATGCGCTACTCGATCGGCCACATCGGCCTAATCTCGATCTGACCGAACTGGGCCATTGGATGCTTCGCGGCGATCTCAATCGCCGCGTCGAGGTCGCCGCACTCGATCACGTCGTATCCAGCGATCCACTCCGTCGTTTCAGCGAACGGCCCAGCAGTGACGCTGAGCCGTCCGCCACGCAGTTTTACCGTGGTCGCATCGTTCGCCGGGCGCAGACGGTCGCCGTGGCGTCTGGTGCCCCCATCAGTGGTTTCGGCTACCCATTCTTCGATGGTGTGGACAGGTGGTTCGGTCGTCGGCGCCGTCGAGTCTGTGCAGATGAAGAGCATGTATTCCATAAGTTGGTCCTTTGCTTGTCGTTGTGTGAATTCGACGTACGGGATGAGCACCTCAGGACAGCGCGTCAAAACGCGGTGTCCTCATAGTCTTTCGCTATACGTCGCAGTAAGAAATACATTAATGAAGGAGTTCCCATTGAAGTACATGATTTTGATCCACACGAGTGCAGCCAGCGACCTTGCGATCCAAAGCGAAGCCCTCGCTGAGTTCGAAGCCGCCCACGGCGCCGTTATCGCCGAGCTCTCAACCACCGGCGAGTTGATCGACACGCACGCGCTGGCAGTCCCCGGCGCGAAAGTGGTTCGCACTAACGGCGGTCTTTCTGTAACCGATGGACCATTCGCGGAAACCACCGAATGGGTGGGCGGGTACTACATCATCGACGTCGCAAGCGAAGATCGCGCAATCAAGATTGCTGCACGCTTCGTTGAAGCCCGCTACGCGGCGGTCGAAGTGCGCGCCCTCGATTTGCCGCCGCTGTAGCGACTTAAAATCGTTCATTTGAAAGTCACCAAATCAGCCGGCCAGCGTGCGGACGTCGGCGAACATACCGGCGGGTGGTGCCGCGTACGGGAGCGGGTCACCGTCGCTGTTCCGGTCCCGGGAGGTCGCGAACGGTCCTTCCGGGGACATGAGCATCCGCATGCGGTGGTCTACGTGGTCGCGCCACCCCACGCTCATGCCGAAGGTCGGGTGCCGGCGCTCTTCCCTAACGGGAAGGGTGGGCTGGCTGACAGGTCTTCGTCGCACACTTTGACGCCGTCGCTCAGGGATTAGTCGGGCGCAAGAAACCTCCCTTTGCTCGATTTGTTCGCATAGCATAGGAGCTACCGATCGGGCGCGGCCCTGGCGCTGCTAGAGCCAGGGCGGATGCGGGGCCGGCCAATTGATTCCGGCGTTAGGCGCCGGCCGAGAGCGCCCGCTTCATGATCGCCGCAATCACTTCGGTCTTGGCATCGGCGTATGCATTCATATCGTCAAAACCTTGATTCAGCAACGCTCGCTTTGTGTCTTCGTATAAAGCGCGGTCGTCCGTATCCGCGCGGAGACGATTGCGGAATAGGCGGTAGTTGTCTACAGCCTCGTCGCCTCGTTGCAGGATTTGGATATGCACATCGCGTGCTGGCGTGCACACCAGGCGATGGCCAGGCTCACGAGTGCGTAGCTTGTATCCCGCGGCCAAGAGAGGAGCGAGACAGTCTTCTTCCGCGGTGATGTCGTCGACCGTGACCACGATGTCGACAATCGGATTGGCTGCCAGTCCGGGAACGGACGTCGATCCGATGTGTTCGACCTCGACTTCCGCCGTTCCAAGCGCCTTCCGCAGTCGTCCCTGGTGGTCAAGAAAAATATCGGGCCAGCTCTCGTCATAGCCAACCAATTCAAGATGGCGCTTTTCAAATCCGCCGACAAGCTCGACCTCGTCAACGTCTGCTCGGCGGGGTTCAAAGTTGTTGGCCATGCGGTAATCCTTCCATCCACCCGTTGTATTTCGTCCGGTAGATCGCCTTGCCGTCTCTAAACCCGTGGCTTGCGAGACGCTGACGTGAGACAGACTGCACCCTGAACTCATCAGGAACGAAACCACGAACAACAGTGCCAAGGTTTAATCGCAAGCTAAAGCGGCGCGATAGCGAAGAGGCGGAGCGACTCACTTCGCTGGAGGTCCATGGCAGTCAACCCGGAATTGATGAAGATGCCTCCGCATTTACCGGCGCGAATTCAATGTCACAAAGAAACGGCTTGACTGGATATGGAACTGTTGGAACGGGCAGTATGAGCATCAAGGGGACCGCTACTGGGGCCACCTCGCCGATCTCATCGTTGACGCTGATCGTCACGGCTTGCCCTCCGATCACGGGTTTTTGTTCGAGACCGCTGAGCGCGGACAAGTGTGGCGCGCCTAGCGCCGCACTCCCGGTGGAGCGGTGCTGGGGACGGGCGGCGCGGAGCACCGAAGCCAGTATTACGTCCAGGGGGCACCTCGCAGGACGGATGGCCAGACAGGTCGCCGGAGTGGGTGGACGCCGCGCGAGGAGCGGCCTCCAGATTGGAACAAAAACGACGGCACCCGTCTGTGATCGCGTAACTGAGCGCCACCATGCTGTCGGGCTGCTCTCCCGTGAGTGTCGCGTTCGACAGTGCGTCCGCAAGGGGAAGGGAAGGCGCGACAGACCTGATTTTACCGGCGGATCTCGTGGTCAGGGCGGCTAGCGATAGATTTGCCTCAGGGACGGCGATGGGCCGTCGCGTGAGTGGGTCGGGGCTGGCAGCGTTGCCATACCCCGGTGAGTTCGAGGAGGAACACATGAGTGAACAGGACGTACGGATGGTGGTTTTGCCCACGGACAACCTGGATGAGTCGATCAAGTTCTACACCGAGACTCTCGGGTTCCCGCTGAAGTTCCGTGACGGCGCTCACTTCGCAGCCCTCGACGGCGGCACGATTACTCTCGCGCTGGCGACCTCGGTGGACCACCCGATCCCCGGGCAGGTCGTCGTGGGTATCAAGACGGACGACGTGGATGCCTCTGCCAAGGCAATCGGAGAGAGCGCAGGAGGAATCGCCAAGGGTCCCTACAACGACGCGCATGAGCGCCGCGCTGTCGTGTACGACAACATGGGCAACGGTTTGGTCTTCTACAAGCCGCGGGAGCACTGAGTACGGTCGCGCCCGCCGAGGCAGTGATGCGGCGGCAACTCCTTGCGCCACTCCCGTTCCGGCGGTGCGATCATTGCAGCATTCCAGCTTTGGTGGCTTGCAATCGCGGCAGCGGTCGCGATCGCATTACCGTCCGTCGGTACCTGGCGTCTGCTGCGATCCTCCACCGTCCGTTGAACCTGCACGGGACCGCGAGCGACCCAGCGAATGAAGGCCCCGGCCCTCGGCGCCGACAGCGTCGAGGCTTTCGTGTCGCGCACCATCGACGACCGTCGAGACGGTCTACCCAACTCACGCCACGGACCACAAGACCGACCACGACCGAAACAGCTGCAAGGATGGCTTCAACCTATTCTCTGGTGAAGCCATCTGCGGGCTTCTCGGCTCCAGCTGGGTCGCGATTTCAAACCTGAGTGTTCGTGAAGAACTTGAGAGTTCGGGGAGAGATCCCAATTGACTCGGCACTCCGTCCTCGCTGAAGGCCGAGTGTCGTCTATCGGTGAGTTGGCCTCCCCTGGTGTCGGCTTCGTTATGGGTGCTCCGATATCAGCGAGCTTCGGACGCTTCGCCGTTCGCGACACCGCCTCACCCCAGTCGGTGGCCTCGTCGGAGAGATAGAAGCCTGAGGGTTTGCTCTCACCAACCCGCCACTCACCCGAAGCGCCTGGCCCACCAGTTTCCGTGATCTCGACGACCACCTCCGCCGGTACCGCGTCGCCGTTGTTCTCGACCAGCTAGCCCCGCGGTGAGGGCTTCAGTTTGGGCCAATGTTCGATACTCATGGCCAAGGTCTGCCACTGCGCGAGCGAACCAGATCCGTGCAGCCACTAAATGTGCCTCGGAAAAGCTTCCACCGGTCTGACCCTCGACCGGACAATGATTGTTTGAGGATCTCAGTGTTATTCCCGGCGCCCTTCGGGTACAGCAGATGCACCCGGTCAGCATGAACCTGCCTGATCACACGAGAGCGAGAGAGACATGGATATCAAACGGAGTTTCCAGACGGCAGTTGACGCAATTGTCGGCTTCCTACCTAATTTGTTGGCTTTCCTCATTATCTTGCTGGTCGGTTTCGTCATCGCCAAAGTCGTCTCCAAGATCGTCTTCAAGGCACTGGAGAAGTTGGGCGTGGACAGAAAGTTGAAGGAGTCGGAGGCGCACAACTACGTCGAGAAGATCATGCCTGGTGCCAGCCCGTCGAGCGCCGTCGCGACGGTGGCCTTTTGGTTCATCTTCATCTTCTTCCTTGTTGCCGCGATTGGTGCGCTGAAGATCCCCGCTGTCACGGTCTTCATGAACCAGGTCTTGGCATACCTGCCCAATGTGATCGCCGCGATGCTGATCTTCGTCATCGCAGCGATCGTGGCGGGTGTGGTGGCCGGCGTCATCGTCAACTTTATGGGCGATACCCCCACCGGCAAGATCGCTGCCGCCGTAGTGCCGGCGATTGTGATGGTCATTGCAATGTTCATGGTGCTCGAGCAGTTGAGAATCGCCCAGTCGATCGTCCAGATCGCCTTCGCCGCGACAGTCGGGGCACTCGCCCTTGGTCTGGCGCTCGCCTTCGGCCTCGGTGGCCGCTCAGTCGCGCAGCGGATCCTGGAGGAGGCCTACAGCAAGGGGCAGGCGCAAAAGGATCAGGTCAAGGCAGACATCCAGACCGGGCGCGAGCGTGCCGAACAAGCCGCCAGCAAGCAGCGCGACACAGTCGAAGGCTCGCCCTACACCGCCGAAACGTCGACCACGTCGACGTTCGATAACCCCGATCGGCCGGCGAAGTACTGATGTTCGGTCGCAAGTCCGTCAAGCAGGTCGACGACAATAAACGCCTTAGGAGGACTGATGTGCCAAGCGAGCATCGAACCCATCGTGAGCGCCCAAGCTTTACTGATGAACGAGTACGACGTGACTTCAGAGACAGCCCTTGGGCTTCTTGTGTGGGTGGCCACCGCCGACGCTGTGACGGTTCTCGAAGTCGCACTCAACATCTGCCACAACGCTCGAACAGAACACCCCAATTTGGAGCAGACAGTTCTCAGCGCCACGGCGTAAAAACTATTCGATCCGGGACGGCTCGACGAAAGGACCGACCATGTATTTCGGTGGATCAATTGCACTTCTTACCTTAGGCGCCATCTTGGCCTTCGCAGTCCGAGACGCCCTTGCCGGCATCGATCTCGTGGCCGTCGGGTACATATGCATGGCCGCCGGCGCCCTCGGAATCGTTCTGGCCCTGATCATCAACGGCCAGCGTGGACACGGCACGAGCCGCATCGACGTCCCGCCACGCTAGGCGCGCCTGCCTCCAAGTTCGACTTCACGTTACGTCGGGTATCGCGGTCGCGGTGCACGCTTCAATGAAAGGAATCATCATGGGAATTTTACTTTGGATCATTGCCGTTGCCTTGGTCATCTACGGCATCTTCACACTCATCAGCGGAAGCATCCTATTGGGCATCGTGCTCATCATTATCGGGCTTGCTGTAGGCCCCGGCGGTTGGACCATCTTCAACAGGCGCGGAACACGCGCCTGAGTCGTCATCCATCCAGCAGCCGCCCGTCGGACTCTTCTATGAGGGCGACGGGCGACTTGTCTGCATCCAGCAAGCACAATCAATGCCGCTCGTCGCCCACCATCGTTGAAAGAACGCACCGATGAAGGCACAAACGGCCCTCAAATCCGTACGAACGGGCACCCGATGTGGCCGGCGCCGGAGCACAACTCAAGGACCGCACCATCGGGACCGTTGATCAGCAATTCATTGGCCATATCGGCTGGAAAATTGTTCATGCCCGCGGACGCAAACGATGGCGGCGTGACTTCTGGACGTCCCGTGCCGCTCGGCAACCAGATCGCCGAGCTGCAGAAACGACAGGGTTCGGGACCACAAGTCAACCTCACCACCGAACTTCAAGATGAACAGATCGAAGTGGTCACCCAGGTTTGCGATTCGTTTCATCTGCGGCAACATCGTACTGGTCGACGTCGACCCCAATGCGCGTTCGTATGCCCGTGCCAACGCTCGTGTCACTCGCGTTTCCGATCGAGTCGAGGTGAGAGTTGGTCTGATGGACGCGATGTTCAGGGCCGACGAGCGTTTCGCGCTCATCCTTGCCGATTCACCGTGGGTGCCCTCGGATCATCCAAGCCCCCACAATCGTCAGGCCGACAACACATCCTCACCCAGTTCCTTTCGAAGCGTGAGCATGATCCGGCTCAGGCGGCGCGAAATTTGCATCTGGGAGACGCCGAGATCCTGAGCGATTTGTTCCTGTGTCCATTGGTCCACAAACCGGTGGGCGACCATCTGCCTGTCCTGGGCACTCAACTTGTCGAGACACGGCCTCAGCAAGGACCGAATCTCTGCGCGATCGAAATCGGGATCGGTTTCCCCGATCAACTCACCGCGTGAACTCCCTCCCGACTCCCCTACCCGGATGTCCAGGGACACCGGAAGGAAACACGAATCGGCACTGAGCGCTTCGTTGACAGCGTCGAGGGTTTTGCCGAGATAGTCCGCAATCTCGGCCGCACAAGGCGCATGTCCCAGGGTCTGCCGGAGCATTTCCGTGCAGCCCGCAATTTGGCTCTTGAGTTCCTGGATTCGACGAGTCGGTCGCACCACCCAGCAACGATCCCGGAAGTGCCTCTTAACCTCTCCTAAAATCGTCGGAACCGCATAGACGAGGAAGTCCAGCTCACGCGACGGGTCGAAACCATGCACGGCCTTCACCAGGCCCAGGCACGCGACTTGTTCAAGGTCTTCGACAAGCTCGCCTCGGTCGCGATACCGATGAGCGATTGCATGTGCCACACCCCGATTGATTTCAACGATTTGATCGGCAATGTGTTTTCTTCGAAACACCGAGGTCTCAGCCGCGTAGGCGGCAAGCAAAAACCTTGTCCGGTCGCTCCGGTTCGCGGTACTGGCTTCATCGGCGGAGGCGTTTGGGGCGAATACGTGGGTTGGTTCGGAATCCACGATCATTGATTTGGGCATCTTTGACCACACTTTTCGTACATGCGGGACAAACGCCATTTGCTTGACGTGCGAATATTTTAATCACGAGAATGAAGGTCTGTCCGTACTTATTGCAAAAAAATACAAACTTTGACAAAAATGACTCTTGGGCGTGCGCCAGCAAAAGTAAGGGGCCGCCCTGTCAGCAACGCGTCCGAGTTTTTTGCGCCACCGAATCAGGCTGACCACTAGACCCAATGCCCCAACTCCGAGCGAGATGTAGCCACGTCACCATGCCCGCGGACCCAGGTTGAGGAACAAGCCCGGAATCCGCGGCTAACTGAATGGGTAAACGTCAATGAGGCGGCTCACATTCTTGGTTTTTCTAAGACGCGTGTCGGTCAAATTTCGAACAAGGATCTCCTGCCGTTCGAAATCACAGCCTCGGGCCGT
>JACMOZ010000481.1 GCA_014377785.1 Aeromicrobium sp. | reverse complement strand
GCCTTGCTCCTTGCGTGTTGCTTCTACGGCCTAGCGAGCTCCGCCCTGCTCACCTTTCCCCAACAACCAGCAAAGGAGCAAAGCCGGTCCAACCAGCCTTGCTCCTTGCTTTTTCGGCGGAGGTGGAGAGATTTGAACTCTCGAGAGGTTTAAACCTCAACCCGCTTAGCAGGCGGGCGCACTAGGCCACTATGCGACACCTCCACGCTGCACACCCGGTCAAAAAGACGAAGAGGCAACCGGAACAGGTTACTAGGTCGGCATCGCTTCCGACGAATCGGGACGCCCTACATATGGGCGGACGGATCAATTAAGCCGGCGATAGCCGTGGGCGGTGTTCAACCGCCGGTGGACTTCGAGTTGCAATTCACCGGCTCGCCGAGGCAGAAGCGTCAGCGGAATGTCGCCGATCTTGCCCGATTCAAGGGTGATCACGAGCCTGGTCCCGGCCGGACCCTGATCGGTGTCGACCGTCTGGACGGTCGTCCAATGGGCCCTTTTGACCTCGCCCGAGGCAGGACGCCCGAGCCGAAATCCTTGCGAAGTGAGGACGACGACCAGGGGTGGCACCGCCATCGTCCAGATGGCCGCGACCACGAGGACCACGGTCAGCGCGAGAAACACCCAACCAAGTGTCCGGCCGAAGCCACCGATGCCGAAGGCAAGGAATGTCGCCATCGCGCCGACCCCGGCGAGGACCATGCGCCAACCGAAAAGCTGCAGCGCGAGGCGTCGATCAAGTCGATAACTTGTCGAGGAATTCGGGATCGATGTCATTGGCATAGAGCAGAGGGGGCGGGATTCGAACCCGCGGTTGGCATTTCTGTCAACGACCGCTTTCAAGGCGGTTCCGATCGGCCACTCCGGCACCCCTCCTGGCAGGCATACCGAAGCACGACGCCGGAAACGATTCTTTCACTACTTCAACGGAGCGCTGCGAGGCGGTTCGACACGGGTCGCTTCTTCGATCGCCCGTGAGGCTCGTGACGAGCGTTCACGCAGTGCGAAATGCCGGGCCACAAGTCCGAAGGCGAGGCCGAGGATGCTCGAATACAGCGTCGACAGCCCGATGTATGACGGCAAGGCGCCCGGCGTGACGAGGGAAGTGGTGAGGACGGCTGTGCCGATAACCGCAAAGATGAGAATCCACCAGCCCTCGCGGTGTTTGGAGCGGACGCTGACGCCGACGACCAGCGCCGGGAACCCGATAAGCACCTCAACGGGGCGCGGTACTCCGCCGAAGTACTGGCGCAGGAAAAGGACAACCTGATCGATCGCGTCGATCACCGTTTGCGAGCCTTGGGCACGCACGAAACTGCTGTAAGTGAGCACGAGGAGCAGGAGGAGGGCGCCGCCAACCGGGATCAGGAGACCCTGGCGGCCAAGACCGTGAAGACCGGCACCGAGGTTCCAGACCATGACCATGACCAGCGCCATGGCTGCGCCGATGACCACGAGGTTGAAGCGTTGGTAATTGACCGGGGCATTCCACGCGGCGACGGCGAGCGTGCCCGAAAGCGCCGTCACCAACGCCATCACATATTCGGCGATCGTCCCCCGGATGTTCGAAGCCGGCCGGGTATTCATCACGGCGAACACTGCGGCGAGGACGGCGGTCAATGCCGCCGCGGCAGCGATCAGCACATTGGTCTGGGCGACCAGGGCGGCAACGGCCAGAACGGTCACCATCGGCACCCAGATGCGCATACGTCCGCCGCCGCGGTGGGTGAGTCCGAGCGCGAAAATGATCATCAGGACCGCTGCGGCAGGGCGTTCGATCCAGGTCGGGGTACCGACGGCCACGACCGTGGTGCCCGCGGCCAGCACCGCAACGATCCAAATGACGAATACCGACGAGGCGAACATCCGGTACAGCGAGTTCGACGTTATGCGCGGCTCACGGGTCGGCATGTCATAGCCAAGCTGCTCCGTCGGATCAAGTCGTCGCCGACCACCGGCGGGCGTTCGACTCATGGCGCACTCCGGATCCGTCGGTTGGTCAAAGAGGGGTTCTCCGCGCGCACGCGCTCGACTTCGGCGAAGTCCAGCTCAGCACGGAGCGTAGCGGGAACAGCGCCCGCCTCCTCAACGATAGAACCCCGGGCATCAATAACCAATGAATGTCCTACGTAGTGCTCACCACACTGTCCGACAGCGATGACGGGCACGGTGTTCTCGATCGCCCGCGCCCGCAGCAGCGTCGTCCAGTGATCCAGCTTGATTTTGCCCTGGACCCAGGCGGAAGGGATGGCGAGCACTTCGGCGCCAGCCTCAATAAGGATGCGGGCGAGTTCGGGAAACCGGAGGTCATAACACGTCATCAGCCCCACCGAGCGGCCCGCAACGTCGATCACGACCGGGGTGACGTCACCGGGGCTCAATCGTTGCGATTCCCGATAACCGAAGGAGTCATAGAGGTGAATCTTGCGATAGGTATGGCGAAGGGAACCGTCCGGGCCGAGGACGACCAGCGTGTTGAAGGGCAAGCTTTTTGTGGTCGGAGCGCTGGTCGCCTCGAACATTCCGCCGATGACCGTGGCTCCGAGGCGCCGCGCGTGACCGGCCAAAAGCTGAACGAACGGTCCGTCCAGGGGCTCGGCGATGGCGCTCAGGTCGTGGTCGGGGGTGCCGAAATCATGCATTGCCCCCTCGGGCAACACCACCAGGTCAAGACCGTCGTCCGGACCCAGTCTGCCGAGCATGGAGTCGATCACCGCACGGTTGGCCGCCGAGTCGGTGACCGCGGCGAACTGGACGAGGGCAATGTGCATAACTCCCATTGTCGCAGCAGGGGTCGCGAATGCGCTGGTTCGCACCATCTTGCCTCGAACAACTACGGTATGAGCATGCGTGCAATCGTTGTCAAGAAACCCGGAGGCGTTGACGCCCTCACCCTCGTCAATCACCCCGACCCCGAACCCGGTCCGGGCGAAGTGCTCATCAAGATTGCCGCAGCGGGCGTGAACCGTGCCGACTTGCTGCAACGCCAGGGCTTTTATGACCAGCCGCCCGGGGCGACCCCCGTACTCGGACTCGAATGCTCCGGGACCATCGAAGCCTTTGGCGACGGTGTCACTCATTTCAAGATCGGCAATCAGGTCTGTGCGCTTCTCACCGGCGGAGGATATGCCGAGTATGTGACCGTCCCCGCCGGACAGGTCGCTGTCGTGCCGGACGGCGTGAACCTTGTCGATGCCGCCGGACTCATGGAGGTGGTCGCCACGGTGTGGTCCAACGTCTTCATGATGGGCAAGCTCCAACATGGTGAAACGCTTCTCGTCCACGGGGGCGGCAGTGGCATTGGCACCATGGCGATCCAGTTGGCCAAGGCGTTCGGCGCCCGAGTTGCGGTCACCGCCGGTAGCGCCGAAAAGCTCGCGTTTTGCGCGGACTTGGGCGCCGATATCGGCATCAACTACCGCGAGCATGAATTCGCCGACGTGCTGCGGGAGCAGAACGCCGGTGCGGACGTCATCCTCGACAATATGGGCGCAAAATATCTCGCCGCCAATATCTCCGCCCTCAACGTCGCCGGTCGCCTCGTCATCATCGGACTCCAGGGCGGGGTCAAGACCGAGATCAACCTCAAAGCTCTGCTCGCCAAGCGGGCCGCCATCATGGCTACGTCGTTGCGGGCACGGCCGGCCGAAGAAAAGGCCGCGATCGTGTCCAATATGGTTGCCCAAGTATGGCCGCTGATCGCCGACGGCACCGTCAAGCCTGTCATTTATCGCACCTTCGACTTGTCCGAGGCAAGCGCGGCGCATCAGGTCCTCGAAGAGTCCTCCCACATCGGCAAAGTCCTGCTGACTGTTTGAGTCTTCGGTCGCTGGCTAAGGTGGGGGTATGAGTGAAAAGGACCCCCAAGTCATCGGCCCGGACGGTCAGCCCATCCCGGCGCCGGTCAAGGGATCGTCGTTAACCGATCTCGTCGAGCAACCCGCAAAGGTCATGCGTATCGGCGGCATGATTCGCCAGCTTCTCGAGGAAGTGAAAGCCGCCCCGCTCGACGAAGCCAGTCGGGCCCGGCTTCGCGAGATCTACGACCAGTCGATCAAGGAACTCGAGGACGGCCTTGCTCCCGAGCTTGTCGAAGAGCTCGAACGGCTGAGTCTGCCGTTCGACTCCATCACGCCGAGCGAGTCGGAGTTGCGGATTGCCCAGGCTCAGCTCGTCGGTTGGCTCGAAGGCCTGTTCCACGGCATGCAGGCCGCGTTGTATGCGCAGCAAGTTGCCGCTCAGTCGCAGTTCCAGAACATCCGCCTCGCCCTCCCCGGCGGCGCCGAGGCAAATAGTGGCGATTCGGCTAACTCCGATAATTCCGATGTTGCCAGGGGTATGTACCTCTAAACTTTAAATGGCTAGACTTTTTAATGGTGAAAGCGGGAAGAGAGGCCCATGACCATCGCGGAAGACACGCGCGTGCCGCCATGTGCAGAAAAACCGGAAGCCTATCTCGACGAGAGATTTCAGAGTCCAACCGTCAGGACCGACGTCACTCTCGCCGAATGGGAAGACCTGAAGCAACAACGGGCCGACGTGCATCGCTACTGTGCCGGCTGCCCGCTTCTCGTCGATTGTCTTTATCGCGCCGTTGTCGAAGTTGACGTCTATGGATATGCGGCGTGCACGACCGAGGCCGACCGCCGGTTGATCCGCCGAAAGTTGGGGATCGAGATCTTCCAACCGTCGGACAGCCCATTTTCAGCGCCCCGCACCGGCGCGGGTCCCATCGACCACGAATCTGTGCTGGCCCTTCGCCAAACCTATCCCACTGAAACCTGCATACAGCTCGCCCAGCGTCTTGGTTGTTCGGCGTCGACGGTCAAACGGCATTTACGCCGGGCTCGTGAAACGCAGGAACGACTGGCACCAATGCAACGGCGCACGCCGACGGTCGAAGAGGTTCTGGACTGTTTCGACGAGTTGGAATCCAGCCGCGGCGCCTAACCAACCCCCCATCCCCAAGATTTGGCCGATTTGGCACCTCATTCGGAGGATTTCCCTGGGATTCAGGTGCTTTGCCCGCCAAATCTTGGGGACCAGGACGCGCGCTAGAGGTATCTAGCCAACTCTTGAGCCAGGCCGTCTTGCTCGATGGTTCCCGTCACGGCGTCGGCGATGGCTTTGACACGCTCGGGGGCATGGCCCATCGCGACACCCCTGCCGGCCCATTGGAGCATTTCGTAGTCGTTGTGGCCGTCGCCGACAGCCAGCACATTGGCCGCCTCGATGCCGGGGCGCGCGCAGACGAACTCGAGCCCCGATGCCTTGGAGACGCCTTCTGGCGCCAGATCGACCCAGGCCGAATAGCCGATGTAATAACTGGTGCCGGTGAGGCCGAGGCTATGGACGATCGCTCCGAATTCCTCGGCCGTATGGCCAGGTGACCGAATGATGACACGCGACACCGGCTGTGCGATCAGTTCTTCGACGCTTTGCAAGATGATCTGTCCACCGATTTCACCATCGGGAAAGTGTTTGTTGGCCCGGTAACCGATGCCGATCTCCTCAACCGCAACCGCCGCATCGGGCACCTCGGCCAGAATCAGTGCGACCGCCGCACTGGCATCGAAGGTCACCGAGTGCAGGACGACCGGCGGGTCGTAGGAAAACACGACGGCGCCGTTGCTGGCGATCGCGATGCCCTCGGTGTGACCCAGCTTCTGAGCGGTGTTCATCACGCCAGGGATCGCCCGCCCGGTCGTGATGACCGTTTCGATGCCCTTGTCGCGCAACGCCCGGACCGTTTCGCGCACGGCATCGCTCATGACGTTGGCTCCGTCGACGAGGGTTCCATCGACGTCGAGCGCGACGAGTTTGGGCGAGAACGTCAAGCGATCGGCTCCAAAATCTCGCCCATGAGCGGCACCAAGGCGGCCGGCATACGCACCGATCCGTCGGCTTGCTGATGATTTTCGAGTAACGCGACGATCGTGCGGGTCATGGCACACAGCGTGCCGTTGAGAGTGGCGGCCGGGACTGTACCTTCGGCGGTGCGTACGCGGATGTCGAGGCGACGGCTCTGGAACTGCGTGCAGTTGGAGGCCGACGACACTTCGCGGTATTTGCCCTGCGTCGGTATCCAGGCTTCGCAGTCGAACTTGCGGATCGCTGACAGGCCCAGGTCGCCCGCGGCGACGTCAATGACGCGATAGGGCAGCTCCAGAAGGTCGAGCCATTCGCGCTCGAAGGCGAGGAGGCGCTCGTGGGTCGCTGCCGCATCCTCGAGTGTCGTGTAAATGAACATCTCGACCTTGTCGAACCAGTGCACGCGAAAAATACCGCGCGTGTCCTTGCCGTATGAGCCTGCTTCCCGGCGGAAGCACGGGCTGAAAGCGGCATAACTCCTTGGCAAGGTGTCGGCGTCGAGGATCTCGTCGGAGTGATAAGCGGCCAGCGGCACTTCGGAGGTCCCGACGAGGTAGAGGTCGTCCTTGGGGAGGTAGTAGACATCGTCGGCGGCCTGGCCGAGAAAACCGGTGCCCTCCATGGCGCGGGGCTTGACCAGCGCCGGCGGGATCATCGGGGTGAAGCCCCACTCGGAGGCCTTCGACATCGCCAACTGGGTCAGCGCGAGTTCGAGACGCGCGCCGGCACCGGTGAGGTAGTAGAAACGCGCACCGCTGACCTTGGCGCCGCGCTCGGTGTCGAAAGCGCCCAGGATCTGGCCGAGTTCGAGGTGGTCCCTGGGCTCGAATCCTTCGGCGGCAAAATCGCGGGGCGTCCCGACGGTGTCGAGAACGACGAAATCGTCTTCGCCGCCAACGGGTGCCGCGGGCGCGGCCAGGTTGGGCAACGTCTTCATCAAGGTGTCGAACACGGTGGCGGCTTCGCCCTGTTCGACGTCGGCCGCCTTGACCGCGCCGGCCAGTTCCTTGGTCTTGGCCAGCAGCGCCTGCTTTTCCTCGCCTTGCGCCTTCGGTATGAGTTTGCCGAGATTCTTCTGTTCGCCGCGAACCGCTTCATAAGCCGCGATCGACGTACGACGGCGCTCGTCGGCTTCGATGAGTTGATCGACGATGACCGCAGTTAAACCGCGACGACGCTGGGCCGCACGAATGGATTCTGGATCTTCTCGAAGGAGTTTGGCGTCAATCACGTCTCTAGACTATCGGCGCGCATGCACGCACCGAACCGGTGTCGGCTAACTGTCGACTAACCTAAGGCGACCACATCATGACCGAGAGGTAAAGCCGTGCCGTTCGATTTGCGACGCGCCCAGTCGACACGCCCCGGACTCCTCGGATCCGTCATCGTCGTCGTCGGTGCACTGTTCGTCGTCCTCGCCATACTCGTCGCGGTCAAGGCTTCCTTGTTGTTCGACCTCGACAATTATGTCGCGCGCTCGACCTTCGGTTTCAGTGAAGGACACGACGGCTTCGTCTCGGTGCTGGAGACCATGGAGTGGGTGTTCAGCAGCGCGACGAGTCTGGTCGCGCTCGCGCTCGCGGCTGCCTTCGCCTGGTGGCGGCGGGAACGACGCATCGCGGTCTGGATCGTCATCGCCACGGCGGTCGAATCGTTAGGCAACCCCCTGCTCAAACTCCTGTTCAAACGGGACCGCCCGCAATGGCCGTATCCCCTGCATGAGATCGGCGGCTACGCCTTCCCCAGTGGGCACTCCGCCGGCGCAGGGATGTTCTTTACCGTCGCCATCTTGTTGACCATCGTGCTCACCGGCCGCGGTTGGCGCCGCCGCATGCTCATAGCCTTCTGGGTCGTGTTCGGCCTGGCGATCGCCATCAGCCGCATCTACCTTGGCGTGCATTATCTGAGCGATGTCGTCGGCGGTCTCGCCTTCGGTTCCTTCGTCGCCCTCGCCGCGTGGGCGCTTCTGATGGGCGACGCCGCACGTCATCCTCATCAACTCGCAACGGCTACAGGCACCGGCAAGAAGCGGGTCGCCGTGATCGTCAACCCGATCAAGGTCGGCGACATCGACGTCTTCAAAGACCGTGTCAATGTCGTCGCGGCCCGCGAAGGGTGGAACGAGCCCCGCTGGTGGGAGACGACCATCGAAGATCCGGGCAAGGGCCAGGCCCATCAAGCACTCGAATCGGGAGTCGATCTGATCATTGCCGCCGGCGGGGACGGCACGGTGCGCGTGGTCTGCGACGAAGTCGCCCGTACGGGTGTCTCCGTCGGAATCCTGCCCCACGGCACCGGCAACCTGCTCGCCCGCAACCTGGGGATCCCGCTCAACGTCAAGGACGCGCTCGACACGGCGTTCGCCGGTCAGGACCGGGCCGTCGACCTGGCGACATACTCCTCCGACGCCGCGCCGGACACGGTTTTTCTGGTCATGGCGGGACTCGGTATGGACGCCGCCATCATGACCGGCGCCGACGACCAACTCAAAAGCAAAGTCGGCTGGCTCGCGTATTTCGTGTCCGGCGTGAAATCGGCGCGATTCCCGGCCACGAGGCTTCAGATCTCGGTCGATGACGGAGAGTTCGTGAAGTACCGGGCCCGCACCGTCGTCATCGGCAACGTGGGATTCCTCCAGGGCGCCATACCGCTGTTGCCCGATGCTCAGGTCGATGACGGGCTGCTCGACGTGGTCGTGATCGCGCCCAAACGCCTGCTGGGTTGGCTCGCCATCATCGTCCGGGTGCTCGGCCGGCAACGCCGCACGAACGCCAAGCTCGGCCGTATGACGGGGCACAAAGTCGTCATTCGGGCCGAGAAGCCGACTCCCATGCAACTCGACGGCGATGCGATCGGCGAAGGCACCGAGATCACCGCCGAAGTGCAGCCGGGAGTCCTGCTCATCCGCGTCCCCTTGGCGCCGGGTCCGCGGGTCTAAAACGACGGATCATGAGGGATTGCGGTAGCCCCGGCTACCCAAAACCCTCAGCTTCCGTCGAGCCGTACAGAATTCAGAAACCCGCCTGGCGCTGGCGTTCCAGGACCGTGGGCCGCTCGTCGAACGTCACGTTGACCGTCAGGACAAGGTTGCCGCCGGTATAGAACTCGACGCGATGGGCTTCAGTTGTCAGGTTCTGTGCGGTGCCCTCGTCGAGCCAGATCGTCGAACCGGCAGCCTGTACGAGGCCGACCTCGGCGCCGTTGTCGCGCTGGCCGCGGAACACGACCGGGCCGGGACCGCTGTCACGGATCACCAGGGCGGTGCGACTGACGTTGTTGTCGTCGACGCGCAACGCAAAGCGGTCAGCGCCCGCAGCGCCCCGCCCGAACGTCCACTTCTGGGCGCCTTCGAGTTGGAGTTCCCCTTGCTCGCCAGAGGCGAGGTTCCACATCACAGTGATCACGAGAACAGTCTCTCAGGTGGGCCCTGAGCCGCCAGGTGTTCATCGATCTCGGCGACAATTCTTGCCTTGCCGGCCTCATCCAGAAAGGACTGGCTCACGGCGCCCCGCGCCAGGTCGGCCACGCCGGCATTTTCGAGTCCGAGCAGGTTGGCCGCGACGCCATACTCCTCATTGAGGGTCGTCGAGAACATCGGCGGATCGTCGGAGTTGATCGACACCGCGACGCCGTTCGCCACCAGCGTGGCCAGCGGATGCTCCTCAAGGGAGGGCACAGACCGGGTACGTACGTTGGAGGTTGGGCAGATCTCCAGTGGGATCCCGTGCTCGGCCAGATAGGCCATAAGGGCCGGATCGTTCGCGGCCGCAATGCCGTGGCCGATGCGCTCCGCGCTGAGATGATTGATCGAATCCCAGATCGTTTCCGGTCCGGTCGACTCTCCGGCATGGGGAACGCTGTGCAAACCGGCCGCCCGGGCTTGGGCAAAATGTGGGGCGAACTGCGGACGTGGAACCCCGATCTCCGGACCACCGAGACCGAAATTGACGAGGCCCTCGGGCCGAACCCGCAGGGCCGCATCGAGAGTGACGTCGGCGGCTTCGAGGCCGGACTCGCCCGGAATGTCGAAGCACCACGCCAGGTCGATGCCATGATCGGCGGCGGCTCGTACGCGGGCGTCCTCGGCCGCTTCGCAAAACGCTTCGGTCGCGATCCCGCGGACCATCGACGTGTAGGGCGTCAGGGTGAGTTCGGCATAACGGACCTGTTGGCGGGCGAGTTCGGCGGCGACTTCATACGTCAACGTCCAGACGTCTTGCGGATCGCGGATGAGATCGACAACGGACAGGTAGACGTCGACGAAATGGGCGAAGTCGGTGAAGGTGAAGTAGCCAGCCAGGAGTTCGGGATCGGCCGGCACCCGTGTTTCGCCTTCATATCTGGCGGCAAGTTCGGCAACGATAGACGGCGAGGCCGATCCGACCTGGTGAACGTGGAGTTCGGCCTTCGGCAGGCCGGCAATGAATTGATCAAGTGTCGTCATGTCAGCCATTCTGCCCGCTGGTCGACGCTAATCGGCGCTGGGAACGATCGCCGAGATGATAGTGCCGTCGGCCCGCTTGGTGCCCGCCGGCGGCTTGGGCTCGCCTTCGAGCCGCGGCCCCTGGTCTTTGAGCGCGACCGTCACGGGGTCCTCCGACGTCACCGTAACTTCCTCACCGCGTACGACGAGCGAGGCGTGCCTGCCGTTCTCTACGACCAATTCGACCGCATCCTGCGTGACCGTCACGCGCACCCGAGTGCCCTTGAGGGTGATGCGGTAGGCGAGGGAGTCCCATGCCTCGGGCAACCGCGGATCAATGCTGAAGACTCCGCCCTGATCGCGGAAGCCGCCGAAACCACAGACGAGCGCGCTCCAAACGCCACCGACCGAGGCGACATGCACGCCGTCGGAGGTGTTCGAATGACGATCGGCCAGGTCGACAAACAATGCCGCGAGGAAATAGCGGATCGCGAGATCGTGATAACCGACTTCGGCCGCAATTATCGACTGGACGACGGCCGACAGCGTCGAGTCTCCCGTCGTGATCGGGTCGTAATACTCGAAATCGGCGAGCTTCTCCTCAGCCGTGAAGTGTTCGCCCTGCAGGAAAAGCGCCAAAACGACATCGGCCTGCTTGAGCACCTGGAAGCGATAGATGACCAGGGGGTGATAGTTCAGAAGCAGCGGGCGTTTCTCCATCGGGGTGTTGGCGAGGTCCCAGACCTCACGTTCGAGGAAATGCAGGTCTTGCGGATGAATACCGAGGTGGGACTCGAACGGGATGGCCATTCCGGCGGCAGCCTTTTCCCATTCCTCAATTTCGCTTTCGTCCAGATTGAGGCGCTGGGAAAGTTGCTCGTAAGCGATCTTGTCGCTCTTTTTGACGTCCTTGAGGGCACGCGCGGCCCGGCTCAGATTGAAGCGCGCCATGACATTGGTGAACAGGTTGTCGTTGACGACGGTGGTGTATTCGTCGGGGCCGGTCACCCCGTGGATGTGGAATGTGCCGTCCTCGTCGGACCGCCAGAAACCGAGATCGGCCCACATTCGCGCCGTCTCGACGAGGATGTCGATCCCTTCGCGTTTGAGGAAATCATCATCGCCGGTCGCTGCGACATACTGGCTCAACGCATAAGAGACGTCGGCGTCGATGTGATATTGGGCGGTGCCGGCCGCGTAATAGGCCGAGGCTTCCTCGCCGTTGATAGTCCGCCACGGGAAAAGCACGCCGCGTTGAGTGAGTTGAACCGCGCGTTTGCGAGCCGCTGTCAGCAGGTTGTAGCGAAAACGAAGCGCTGCGCGCGAAGTCCGGGGAGACGTGTAGGTCAGGAACGGCAAGACATAGATCTCGGTGTCCCAAAAATAATGTCCGCCATAACCCGAACCGGTGACGCCTTTTGCGGGTATGCCGTTGCCCTCAGCGCGGGCACTGGCCTGCGCGATCTGGAACAGGTTCCAGCGCACGGCCTGCTGAATTTCGGGCTGGCCGGTGACTTCGACATCAGAGCGTTCCCAAAACCTGGTCAGCCATTCCTCCTGCTCCGCAAACTCGTGATCGAGGCCCTCTTCTTCAACCCGGTCCAGCGTGCGGCGGCAACGGTCGATCAATTCGCGCGCCGGAACTCCCCGCGAGGTGTGATAGGCGACGATTTTGGTCAACGTAATCGGGTGACCGGGCTGCGCGTCGATGCGGTAGGTCATCTTGGCCACGTCTTCGTCGACACCGACGTGCTGGGTGTAATGATTGGCCGTTTCCATGTGATGGTCCGCCGCAACAGCAAGAGTCATCTTGCTTTCGGCGCATTGGTAGCCGAGGACGACGCGGCCCTTCTCCTCGCTGCCCCAATGGGCTTTGGGGATCAGCACGCGACGACGGAAACTTTCGGCCTGACGCGGGTCCGTTCCCTCGCCCATGGCCGCCGAACTCACGTGGTATTCGTCTTCGCCGTCCTGACGGTTGAGGATTTGCGAGGAAATGGCAACGGGGGCGTGCTCGTCGAGCATCGTCACTTCGAACGTCAGGACAGCAAGGTGACGTTGGGTGAAGGACACCAGGCGCCGTGAGCGGATCTGAACGCGTTTGCCCCCGGGGGTGCGCCACAAGATGTCGCGGCTCAACACTCCCGTACGGAAGTCGATCGTCCGGTCGTAGTCGAGCAGATCGGCGACCGGCAACAAGAGCGGCTCATCATCGACATAGAGTCGGATGACCTTGGCATCGGGAACGTTGACGATGGTCTGCCCGACGCGGGCAAATCCAAAGGCCTCCTCGGCGTGCTGGATCGGCCACGTCTCGTGAAAACCGTTGATGAACGTGCCGTGCGAATGGGTTTCGCGGCCTTCTTCGACGTTGCCGCGCATGCCGAGGTAGCCGTTGCCAAGGGCAAACAGTGTTTCGGTCTTGCCCAGATCCGCGGTGTCGAACTGAACTTCGGAAAATTTCCATTCGTCGGCCGGGAAGCGAAGACGGTCAAGGTAATCCATGATCGGCGGCGCAATGTGGGACGGCCCGTTCACAGGAGCTCCGCCAGGTCGTCCACCACGTGGTCGGCGCCGGCCTCGGTGAGCTCGGCCGCACCCGCACCACGGTTGACGCCGATCACAAGTCCGAAGTCTCCGGCACGGCCGGCCGAAACTCCTGACAATGCATCCTCGAAGACGACCGCGCGTTCCTTGGCGACACCCAATTGTCTGGCGGCATAAAGGAAGGTGTCAGGGGCCGGCTTGCCGGCGAGCAACTTGTCGCGGGCGACGGCGCCGCCGACGACGATCTCGAAGTCGTCACTCAGCCCGGCGGCGGCGAGAACATCGGGCGCATTGGCCGAACTGGAAACGATGGCCATTTTGGTGCCGCGCGCCTTGAGCGCCTCAAGGAGTTTGACCGAGCCGGGATAGGCCTCGACGCCCTCATCCTCGAGCAGTTGCGCGAACAGACCGTTCTTGCGATTGCCCAGTCCGCAGACGGTTTCGGCGGCTGCGTCGTCCTCCGGACTCCCCTCGGGCAACACGATGTCGCGGGACGTGAGAAGCGACCGTACGCCGTCATAACGCGGCTTTCCGTCGAGGTAGAGGAAGTAGTCGCCTTCGACGTAAAGCTCGCCGATGCCCTTGGCCACGAAGTATTCGCTGAACATCTGCTGCCAGGCGCGCATGTGCACTTCCGCCGTCGGCGTGATGACGCCGTCGAGATCGAAAAGCGCTGCGTCGTAATCATTCCAGTCCACGACACGAGCCTATGCCCGGAGGACACCGGATCGTCAGAGAACCTCTGAGGCGTCCTACTCTGTTCACATGAGTTATGGTGCCGACAACGAAGTCGGCCGACTGCGGACAGTCATGCTGCATCGGCCCGGTCCCGAATTGGCGCGGTTGACTCCGCGCAACAACGATTCGCTCCTCTTCGACGGCATACCGTGGCTCGGGCGCGCCCAGGATGAGCATGACGCGTTTGCCGCCGCCCTCACCGATCACGGCGTCGAAGTTCTCTATCTGTTCGACTTGCTGGTGGAGACCCTTTCGGCCGAGGATGCCCGCAAACAAGCGATTGAAAATGCCACCTCGAGTCTTCGACTCGGCGACGGATTGCGCAAACACGTTGCCGGAGTCATGGACGGGTTCGATCCGCACGACCTCGCCGTCACACTGACTTCGGGGCTTCGCAACGACGAGGTCCACAGTTATCGCGGAATCGTCACCAGTCTGCTCGCCCCCGACGACTTCGTCATCGAGCCGCTGCCCAACCTTTTGTTCACCCGTGACTCCTCCGTTTGGCTTCACGACAGCGTTGCGGTCACCAGCCTGGCGATGCCGGCCCGGGTTCGCGAGACGCAGTTGACCGGGCTGATTTATCAGCATCATCCCCGCTTCGACAACGTGTCGCAGGTCCACGGTGCTCATCGCGAACATCTTGAGGGTGGTGACGTGCTGTTGTTGGCGCCGGGCGTCATTGCGGTCGGCGTCGGCGAACGTACGACCCCCGCCGGCTTCGAACGATTCGCTCGCGAAGCTCTCGCCGCCGGCCACACGCATACGCTTCTGGCGGTGCCGATCGCGCAGGAACGCGCGACGATGCACCTCGACACCATCGTCACGATGGTCGACGTCGACACTGTCGTCGTGTATCCCAACCTGGCGAGTTCGCTCACCGCTCACACCGTCACCTGGGATGAGGATGATCTGTTGGTCGCGCCCGCACGGCCGTTCTTCGAGGCCGCCGCCGAGGCCATGGGCATCGACAAATTGCATCAGATCGACACCGGCCTCGACCCGGTCACCGCCGAACGCGAACAATGGGATGACGGCAACAACACCCTTGCCGTCGGCCCCCGATTGGCCGTCGCCTATGAGCGCAACGAGCAGACCAATGCGCGCCTGGAAGAACACGGGGTCGAGGTCATCGCAATCAGCGGATCGGAACTCGGTTCGGGTCGCGGCGGACCCCGCTGTATGTCGTGCCCCATCGACCGCGACTAAACCCCGAACCCCGTGAGTCCCGGGGTCCCCTCAGGAGCGCAGCCCACAATGGGAAACGTCCAATTCCCGCAGGCGTGCGGGATCGGCCAGTATGTCGATCTCGATGACCTTGCCGCCGGCGATCGTAAAGCCCATGATCGCCATCGGTATGCCGTTCGGGGCGTTGAAGATGCCTACCGAACCGTTGACGAGAGCGCGGCGCGCGGTCGGGGCGAACTTCGAGAACATCAGCGCATTTCCGGCCACGTTGGCGGCACCGCGTACCAACTTGGAGGGGAACAGCCCGTTGACGCCGTAGTCGACGCGGAGCAGGACATCGGGGTCGAGCACGGCAACGAGGGCATCGAAGTCACCGTCGCGGGACGCCGCCATGAAGGCATCGACGACCCGGCCCTGCTGGGCGCGATCGGCATCCGGGACCGGCGACGTCCCCTGCACCCGTCGGCGGGCTCGGCTCGCCAGTTGTCGGGCTGCCTCCGAGGATCGTCCGACAACCGGAGCGATGTCGTCGAAGGGCAGCGCGAACATGTCGTGCAGCACGAGGGCCAGGCGCTCGGCGGGTTCCAACGTCTCAAGCACCACAAGCAGAGCTAGTCCGACCGAGTCGGCGAGGAGTGCCTCTTGCTCAGGGTCATGGCGGTCTTCGCGGCTCATGATCGGATCGGGCACGTAGGTTTCCAGTGGATCCTCACGCCGCGACTTGCGTGAACGCAACATATCGAGGCAAACCCGGGCGGTGACGGTGGTCAACCATCCGCCAAGGTTCTCAACCTCATCGGTGTTCGAGCGGCTGAGTCGTAACCAAGACTCCTGAACGGCGTCTTCGGCCTCACTCAGCGAGCCGAGCATCCGATATGCCACACCTCGCAGGTGGTCGCGTTTGGCCTCAAACTGTTCGGCCAGCAGGTCTTCAGCATTCATCGGTCACATTCTCTCATTTTGGTCCGTCATATAAGTGACGAAGCAAGCGCGGCCGATGTGACGGCCATAAGAAGGAGAACACCATGCAAGAACGTATGAAGAACCCCGCGATGATCGTTCCCGACGCCATGTCGGCCCTGCTGGCTTTGGGCAAAGCTGTCGGCAACGGCGGAGTGCCTTCGCAGACGCTTGCCCTTGTTGACGTGCGTGCAAGCCAGATCAACGGCTGCAGCCTCTGCGTCGACATGCACTCCCGCGATGCAAGTAAGGCAGGGGAAACAAACCAGCGACTTTTCGCCGTCGCGGCGTGGCGCGAAACGCCCTACTTCACTGATGCCGAACGCGCTGCCCTCGCCCTTACCGAAGCAGTAACGCGCCTCAGCGATCAGGTTGACCCCGTTCCGGATGAAATCTGGGCAGAAGCCACCCGACACTACGACGAGACGCAGCTCGGGACTCTCGTGCTCGCGATCGCCAAGATCAATGTCTGGAACCGGCTCAACGCCGCCACACATCAGGTCGCCGGCGAGTAGGTGGCCGAACCCCGTGGGAGTGACGTTTGGGTCGCTTTTTGAGGCGGAATCCGACCCAAACGTCACTCCCAGCGGGTTGGTGAGGTCTAACGGATGGTGAGTTGGCGATTGGCCAGTCCGTTGCGGGCCGAGCGTTCTTCCGATGTCAGTGGTGCCTTGTCCGCAAGAGTTTCCGCCAGGCGTTTCCCGAAGGCGGCAGCGGGCTTTTCGAGGCCGGCGGCATCGGTGTCGGCCGGCATTTCCCATACGGGCACAAGGAGCCCATGCGTGCGGAACGAGCCGATCAACCGGACGCCAACGCCCAGCGCATCGTCGTCGCGGTGACGCAAACGTGCCAAGGCGTTGAGGAGGGCGTCCTCGTCGTGCGGCATGACCCAGCGCAAAAACCTGCGCTCTCCTATTTCGGTCCAGTAGGCCGCTTCGACACTGCTCAGGCGCACCGTCGGGTTGATCGATTCGTGGGCTGAGTCGAGCATGGCCGCCGCTTCTGACGACGGGTCGGTCCCCTCGACCCAGAAGTCGAAGCCGTCTTCCACCGTCACCTCAAAGGGCACCGCGAGGTCGAGGACATCCTGCAGGCGTGGTCCGACTCCCGGATCGGTCATCTGGATCGGGTTGCCCGGTTCGGTCCCGAGCCCCAACTCGATGACGTGGGCGAGGTCCCGGCTGACGTCGCCGAAGTTGTGATTGGTCTGGAGGCCGACCCAGATCTCGCCGTCGGGACGGGCGATGCCGGCCGAGGCTCCGGGCAGGAGCGAACAGATACGGACGACGCGGTCGGAGCCCTTGAGCGTCACGCCGGCTGTCGCCGAGGGAACCATTTCGCGCATGGCGATCCAGTCGCATTCGCCTGGCAGACCCTCGAAGGTCCGCGCGACAAACGGCATCTGCTCCTTGACGACTTTGACTTTACGTCGAGATTTTTTGCCCACGAGTGAGGATTCTAGTGGGCCGTGTTGCGGAGTGCGGCGTCAGTGCGTGCTGAGTTCGAGCTCGGCGTTGACCCGGGTGCCTTTGCTCATGTCGACCCACCAGCGATCGGCGACCCGGTTGATGATCGACAATCCGCGACCGCTTAGCGAATCCTCGTCGAAGTCGATGGGTTTGAGCGAGCCGCCTTTGCCCGCGTCATAGACACTCAACTCGAGTAGATCGCCGTTGAGCGTCCACGAGATTTCGATGGTGCCCTCAGCGGTGGGCAGCCCATGGCTAACGGCGTTGGCTATCATTTCGCTGAGGACGATCAGGGCGTCGTCGATGGTCGAAGCCGAGGCCCGGTTGATTGTCAGGAAACCCGCCAGGCTGGTGCGCGCGATGCTCGGCGTCGACATCTCAAAGGGCAAGCGGATCGTGTTGGTCGGCTTCATTTTCTCACCGTCGCGGGCGCTAGCAGACAGGCATAAGCAGCCGTTCGGAGACCCCCACTAATCAGCATGCCACCAAAAATAGCGTGCAACCAGACATTCGCGCCAGTTGAAGGGCCGAATTGTGATAGGTCATACAGCCGGGTGGGCGAGCGCCGGCGGCCACCCTCGGCGAGTGGGTCACCGCAAACGAGGGCACGATGGATGTATGAATGAGCTCGAAGTCCCCACGGTTACGGTCGAAAGTATCCCCGATCCGCTGCCCGAAGGGCTGAATGTCCTCGACGTGCGCGAACCTCACGAATGGGCTGAAGGCCACATCGTCGGGGCGATTCATATGCCCCTCGGTGACCTCATGGAACGCCGCAGCGAGCTCGATCCCGAGGTCCAGACGCTTGTCGTCTGCCATGTAGGAGGTCGATCCGCCCGGGCGACGGCCTATCTGGTTTCCAACGGCCACAGCGCGGTCAACCTCGACGGCGGCATGATGGCCTGGGAGAACGCCGGTCGACCGATCACGACATAGCAACGCAAAACAAAACACAACGCCGCCGGGTCAACCCGGCGGCGTTGTGCATGAGACGCATCGCCTCACTTGTTGTCTAACTTGTTGCCTATTTGGCGGCAGCCTTGAGCTTTGAGCCAGCGCTGACCTTCACGCCCCAACCTTCAGGGATCTCAAGTGCCTCGCCGGTGGAGGGGTTGCGACCGGTGCGTGCCGAACGCTTGACGCGCTCGACGGAGAGAATGCCCGGAATCTGAACCTTTTCGCCTTTGCTCACGGCGTCCATGAGAACGTCGCTGAAAGCCGAAAGGATAGCGTCGGCGTCGGACTTACTGGTGTTTGCCTTGGCGGCGAGAGCCGCAACCAAGTCACTGCGGTTGATAGCCACGGGTACTCCTCAATCATTACGGACAAATACGGCTGTAAGTCTATGAATTCGCGCGCGAAAACCCCGTACATCGGGCGTGTTTCGCCGGTTTTCCGGTCAATTATCGCCAAATCGGCGGAAATGGCGGTCCCTGGAGGCCCGAAATGGCCTCGAGGTAGCGTTCGCGCGGCCAATTCGTCACGCCAAGGGAGGCAAGGTGCGGGGTCTGCCACTGGACGTCGATGAGCCAATCGGTGTGCTGATCGGTTTCATCGTCGAAGCCGTCATCGAGTAGATCGACGAGCCCGGCGAGTGCCGCCTTGGAGGCATCGGTACGGCGGTGGAACATCGATTCGCCGGCAAAGAGCCGCCCGAGGCACAGTCCATACAATCCGCCTACCAGGGCGCCGTCGGCATCGCGGGTTTCCACCGAATGCGCCCAGCCGAGTTCGTGCAGCCGTATGTAGGCCTCGCGCATACCGTTGTCGATCCAGGCCCCCTCTCGGTCCGGATCCGCGCACGCGTCGATGACTCCGGCGAAGTCCTGATCGACGGTGATGGCGAAATGCCGGATCGACTTCCGCAATGATCTGGTGACTCTCAAGGCACCGGGTTCGAGCACACCGCGCATCATCGGAGACCACCACAGCAATTCATCATCGTGCGGCATCGGGAAGGCGCCGGCCTCATACGCGGCGATGATCGTAGCCGGCGCGAGGTCCGCCCCCGCCGCAACGCAGTCGTCGCTGGGCCACGCCGAGGGGTCGAAGACCCAGGGGCTGGGCGGCAGCGGTTGCGGGGTCATCGCGGGGACCCCAAGACAGGCTTTTCCACGCCCAAAGACTAGGTCGTCCGATGAACGACCGACCCACCTATGCTGGACGAATGGGAATTCGCAAGTCAGTTGCCGGCTCAGCCGGGACGAAGATCGCGCCCAAGTTCGCCTCGAACTATGTGCGTACGGTGCTCGACCACGCCATCGACGGCTTCGGTCCGATGAAATCGGCTGTGTCAACGGCAGACGCCAAACTCGTCGACAACCTTGGCGATGTCGAAAAGGCCATCCGCGGACTCATACGCCTTCATACGGGCCTCGCCGGAGTGCAGGGATTCGTCACGAACCTCGGTGGTGTCGCGGCCATTGCGATCGCGGTGCCGACCAATGTCCTCGGCGTGACCCTTGTCCAATGCCACCTCGTCGCCGGCGTCGCCCATCTGCGTGGCTATGACCTGGAGGATCCGCGGGTACGAAACGCGATCCTGACCTGCATGCTCGGCGAAGAAACCGTCGACGAACTTGTCAGGAGGAAGAAACTTCCGTCCTCGCCCATGACGCTGGCGACTTCGCCGGTGCACGATCCCGAGCTCGACCGACTCGTTGCCGCTGAGGTCACCACCGAGTTGTTCGGCAAGGTCGCCGGTCGCCGCGTCGCAACACTCGTCGGCCGCCGCATACCGTTGCTCGGTGGCGGCGTCGGGGCCGCGTCCGACGGTATGTCGACCTACCAGATCGGCACGTATGCCGCCAAAGAGCTGAAAGACCGCCGCCTGCGCAAATAACCCCCCGGCGAGTGGCGCAGATTGGGGACGGCGACTTCGATGGCGTCGATGCAGCCACCGACTTCTGGCGCGAATGCATCGGCAGAGTTACCTTCAGCTGAATACGTGCGTCTCGCTTGCCCGAAGCGGCTAGATCAGATAATCTGATGTCATGCGTACCGTGACTGCCACCGAGGCGAGCCGTTCTTTTGCCGCGCTGCTGGACGAGGCCGAGCGTGGGCAGACGGTCGTGGTCACGCGCGGGGGTCGACGAATCGCGTCCATCGGCCCGGCCGCCACAAGCAATGGTGCTGAGGTCGTTGCTCTCCTGGCTTCGACTGCAGTTGATGAGGACTTCGCCGCTGACGTCCTTGCCGCGACCGACGCCGCCGCCCTCGAAGGGCCGGCGTGGCTCGCCGACTGATCATCGATACAGGCGTGTTGATCGCGTCCGAGCGTGGACGCACCGAACTCATGGACGTCATTACCGAGGACGACGATCTCGTGATCGCGGCTATAACGGTGGCCGAGTTGCGCACAGGTATCGAACTTGCCACCGAACGCCACCGCGCCGCCCGTGCCGAGTTCCTCGTCAAGGTTCTCGAAACACTGCCGGTCGAGCCCTATGACCTTGCTACGGCCAAAGTTCACGGACGATTGCTGGCGCACGTCCACCGCGGCGGAACCAAACGCGGAGCGCACGACCTGATCATCGCGGCGACCGCTGTCGCCACAAGGCGCACGGTCCTGACCACGGATCGCAGCGGGAATTTCCATGACCTGCCCGGAGTCGACTGCATCGTGGTGCCCTGACCACAGCACCCGCACCTCAACCCGCGGGCAGAGCCGGTTCAGCTCGTCATCAAATCGATGAGGCCCATGGGCGAGTGGCGCAAATCCGCGGCCGAGCGGCGCAAATCCGGCTGTTTTGGGCGCCGAAAGTGACGAATCTGCGCCACTCGCGGGGACGGGGACGCGCACGGGGTCAGGGGCGGGAGTCAGGAAGCCGGAGTTCCGAGGGCTCTCACTACGGCACTCGGGCTGGGGCGGCCGAGGTTGGCGGCCATCCACTGACTTGTGGCAACAAGCGAAGACAGGTCGACGCCGTGCTCGATGCCAAGACCGGTGAGCATCCAGACGAGATCCTCGGTGGCCAGATTGCCGGTCGCGCTCTTGGCGTAGGGGCAACCGCCGAGACCCCCGGCGGAGGCGTCAAAGGTGGTGATTCCCTTGAGCAACGACGCATGGGCGTTGGCGAGAGCCTGCCCATAGGTGTCATGAAAATGCATGGCGAGTTTGTCGACGCCGACGCCGGCCGCACCGAAGGCGTCGATGAGAGCCCCGACGTGAGCGGCTGTCGCCACGCCGATCGTGTCGCCGATGGAGAGTTGGTAGGCGCCCATGTCGAGGAGTCGTTTGCCCGCGGCTACGACCTGCGGGATCGGGACGGCGCCTTCCCACGGGTCGCCGAAACACATCGAGACGTATGCCCGTACATCGGCATCGGCGGCAAGGGCCCGTGAAACGACCGGCTCGAACATGGCGTATTGATCGTCGAGCGTCGAGTTGAGGTTCTTTTGGGCGAAGGTCTCAGTGGCACTGCCGAAGATGGCGATGTGATCGCAGCCCGCTTCGAGTGCCCGGTCGAGTCCGCGCTCGTTCGGCACCAGAACGGGAAGCGCAACGGACCCGTGGAGATCCAACCGGGAGATGAGTTCGCCGGCGTCCGCCAGTTGGGGAACCCACTTCGGGTGCACAAAACTCGTGGCCTCGACAATCGGCAATCCGGCGTCGATGAGCCGGCCGATGAACTCGGCCTTGACCTCTGTCGGGATCGTCACCTTCTCGTTTTGCAGACCGTCGCGGGCGCCGACTTCATAAATCGTGACCGCGGTCGGCAACGAGGGATCAGGGACAACCATCGGGAGATTCATGCGGGGTCCACCGTGAACAACACGTGCCCCAACGGCACTTGCGAACCGGCAACGGCACCGACATGCGCGACGACTCCGTCATACGGGGCCTTGAGCGCAATCTCCATCTTCATAGCTTCCACCATGCCAAGAGTCTGCCCCTCAGCCACGACATCGCCCTCGGCGACCAAGACCTCGAGCACGGTGCCCGGCATCGGCGACACGACATCGGCGACGGCTGCGGCGACATGTCCCGAGCCCCGCATCGGGTCGGGGATGGTCAACCGCCACGACTGCCCTTGCCAGGCGATCGTGAGGCCGCCCGGATCGGCGATCGCCAACCCGACAGCATCTTCGTAATCCTGGCGGTCGAAGGCGAAGACGTGGGCCTCGCCCGACTCGTCGTTGAGCTGGACGTGGGTCTTGGCCGGTTCGGCGCCCATACGCCAGGAGTCGGCCGCGCCGAAGGGATCTTCGTCGGCGACGGCGACGATCTTGGCCCAGAGCCGGCCGGCGTCCTCGACTGCTTCGGCGGGCATTTCCGGCTTTTCTTTGAACGTTGTCGATTCGTCGCCGTCGAGCCAACCGGTGTCGATGGCCACGGCGGCGAATTCGTCACTGGCCACGAGTCGTCGAAGGAATCCGATGTTGGTCGTGACGCCGAAGACGGCGGTGTCGTCGAGCGCCCGCACCATCGCCGACAGTGCGTCCTCGCGGTCCTTGCCGTGAACGATGATCTTGGCGAGCATCGGGTCGTATGCGGTGGAGACTTCCTGACCGCGTTCGAAGGCCGCATCGACACGCGCCCGCACGGGCCAGGAGACGTCGGTGGCGCGCCCGGCCTGCGGGAGGAAGCCCGCATAGGGGTCTTCGGCATAGACCCGCACCTCGATGGCGTGGCCCTGTTGGTGGATGTGGGACTGGGCCCGTGGCAACTCCTCACCGGCCGCGACCGCAAATTGCCATTGCACGAGGTCGATGCCGGTGATCGCCTCGCTGACGGGGTGTTCGACCTGGAGCCGGGTATTCATCTCGAGGAAAAACACTTCAGCCCCCTTGACGAGGAACTCGACGGTCCCCGCGTTGGTGTAGCCGACTTCGCGGCACAACGCGACCGACGACGTATGCAGGATGTCCCTCACGCTTTGCGCCAGGTTAGGGGCGGGGGCCTCTTCGACAACCTTCTGATGCCGCCGTTGGACCGAGCAATCGCGCTCGAAAAGATGGACGACGTTGCCGTGGTGGTCGGCGATCACCTGCACTTCGACGTGCCGGCCGTGTTCGACATACCGCTCGATCAGGAGGGTGTCGTCGCCAAAGGCGGAGGCCGCTTCGCGACGGGAAGCGGCGATCGCCTCAGCCAGTTCGCCGGCCTCGCGGACGACGCGCATACCCTTGCCGCCACCGCCCGCGGCAGCCTTGACGAGGACCGGGTAGGCATCGGCGGGGACGGCGTCTTCGTCATAACGCGGGTTGACCGGCACGCCCGCCTTTTCGGCGATAGTCCTGGCTCGATCCTTACGGCCCATCGAGTCCATGACGTCGGCATCGGGACCGATGAAGACGAGCCCGGCAGCGGTCACCGCCCGGGCGAATTCGGAGCGCTCGGACAAGAAGCCATAACCGGGGTGGATTGCCTCGGCGCCGGAGGTGCGAGCGGCCTCGAGGATCCGGTCGATGTTCAGGTAGGACTCGGCTGCGGCGGTCGGCCCGATGTGGACGGCTTCGTCGGCTTCGCGTACGTGCGGGGCATGGCGGTCGGCGTCGGAATAGACCGCGATGCTGCGCAGCCCGGCTTCGCGACACGCCCGGATGACGCGGAGAGCTATTTCGCCGCGGTTGGCTATGAGAACTGAAGAAAACATGGCCGTCACATTCTGAAGATGCCGAAGTTTGGTTCGGGGATGGGCGCATGCGCCGCGATCTCCAGCCCCATGCCGAGAACCCGGCGCGTGTCTATCGGGTCGATGATGCCGTCGTCCCACAACCTGGCGGTCGAATAATAGGGCGAGCCCTGCGCCTCATATTGCGCGAGGAGCGGGGCCTTGAAGGCGGCCTCCTCCTCGGCGGACCACTCGCCGTCCTTTTTCTCGATGCCATCGCGTTTGACCGTGGCGAGGACCGACGCGGCTTGCTCGCCGCCCATGACCGAGATGCGCGCATTGGGCCACATCCAAAGAAATCGCGGATCGAAGGCGCGCCCCCACATACCGTAGTTGCCGGCGCCGAAGGAGCCCCCGATGACGACGGTGAACTTGGGGACGACTGAGCTGGCGACCGCGGTGACGAGTTTGGCGCCGTCCTTGGCGATACCGCCGTTTTCGTATTCGCGCCCGACCATGAAGCCGCTGACGTTTTGGAGGAAGACCAAGGGGATGCCACGTTGATTGGCCAGCTCGATGAAGTGCGCGCCCTTGAGAGCGGATTCGGAAAACAGGATGCCGTTGTTGGCG
>JACMOZ010000480.1 GCA_014377785.1 Aeromicrobium sp. | reverse complement strand
CGGCAGCAACGACTATTCATTCACGGGCGCTCAGACGATCTGCTCAGACTGCGGAACCGTGATCGAAGCCGACGACCGCTTCTGCGTCGGATGTGGCGTGCGGGTATACCGACTCGAGGCTGCGGAGTCGTGAGAAGGAACCAATGACATACAACGTGCTGTCGGTCTGTGAGAACGGAGCAGAGAACTACCCTCTCTACCCATCGTTGAACGACGACATACTGATCGTTCCTGAAGCGTTGGATGGGCCGCTGGGAGAACCTATCCGTGTTTCGAAGATCGTTGTCCGCCGCAAGGTTGGAAACAGCTACACGACCGTCACCGAGACCAAAGACATCGTGTTCCAGGTCTGGATCACAGCCTCGCGAGTCATCTTCTACTGCAAGAAATTCGAGAAAGGCGGGGGCTGGGTCGGCTTCGGTTTAGGTGGGCTGGCTGTCGCGGTGGTGGCCAACAGCGTCTCACACGCGATCGCGGCCAATCGCCGGAAGGGCAAGGCCCTGATCGGCAACATTCGCTACCCCTGGGTCTCGAGCGTGATGTTCTCGCCGCGCAATGGTTTCGGTACGGAAGAGAACGTGCGCATAGCTTTCGTCGACGGCACTGACGACAGCCGGCCTGAGGGTGACATCACCTTCAGCATCGAACGCCACAACGATGCCAACCGGGTTGCGCGCAACATCGTCGATCGGGTGATCGCCTACCGTTATGCCTCTGGCGAGGAGTTGGATGCCGAGGAGCTCCGCCGTTTCGAGGAACTTCGTCATAGTGGGCTGGCCGCATTGCCCGAAAAGGGGCGGCTCACAAGCTACGGGATCCCGAGCTCCTGGAGAGTGCCACTGGGACTGGCACTGGTTCCGTTAGCGCCGCCTGCTTTCCCTCCGGGAGCTCCGCCCACACCCCCGACGCTCGTGGGTGTGCCCACCTATGGCGTCCATGCCGGTTCGGTACCAATTTCAGGTCAGACAGGAGGAATGTTAGATTTCGGCATTGGTCCGCTCAAACCGCCCGATGCGAAGCGGCCCGCTTTCTGCGAAGCCTGCGGATCCGTAGAGCTCGGCGAGAATTTCTGCACCGATTGCGGTGCGCCGCAGACTGTGCCGACGGCCTGAGGTCAGGGCCGGCGCTCGACCTCAAGCGAATAGCTGCCGATCTCCAGACGATCGCCGTTGTGGAGCGGAGTCTCATCAAATGATGACGCTCGCTCCTCGGTGTTATCGGGGTGGACGATAACGGTTCCATTGGTTGTTTTAAGGTCACGCACTCGAAGCTCTCCTTCGACGATGCTGAAACGTGCGTGTGACTTCGACACCTCCGCCGACGGAACGGCAGCGGTCGGACCCGAGTTGTTCGACACGGGCTGGCGCCCGATGACTAATGCATCGGCGATCGGAAGGACTGTGGCATCCGGGAGCACGAGTACCCAGTTGGAGGTGCGGGGTGGTCGGTCGCGGGTCACCTCGTCGAGAGTGCCCCACGCCTCGGGTGCGTCGACAGCTGCGGTCGACACAGGAGCGATCGACGCAGCGGG
>JACMOZ010000479.1 GCA_014377785.1 Aeromicrobium sp. | reverse complement strand
CTCGAGCACCGCACCCTCCGGTCCGTCGGTAGCATGCGCGATCAGGTTGTGGGAGCCAACGAGTTCGCCGACGGCGATCGTCGAGCGCCAGGTGCGCACGGGGTAGTAGCTGAGACCCGGCTCCTCCCGGTCGGTGTACGAGGTGAGAAATGCCTCGTACGGCTCCGGCGAGCCGAGCGTAGCGACCGGGGTTAGCTCGAAGACCACTGCGGCGGAGGCACGACCTGTCCCGGGATACGGCACCCAGACGGCGGCCGTCAGACGGGAGTCCTTCATGGAGGCGAGGCGTGCCCGCGCGAAGTCGAGCTCGTCGACCAGGTGATCCCGAACCTTTGGATCGATCACCAGCCGGGTCGCGAGCTCTCTCGACCACTCCGGGGATGTCGCCAATGCGAGCGGCATGGGGTACCAGCCCTCTGCCAGTCCGACTTGGAAATCGACGATGTCACGCAATGGATTGACGGGCACTCGATCCTCTCCTTGATAGTGCGATTCCCCAAGCCGAGGCTCACGGGTCAGTCTTTGATCGTGCCTGTGGTCGCGACCTCGTAGCCGTGCCGGATTACGTCCCCGATGCCTGTAACGCCACCGACGACATCCCCGTAGTCACCGGAGACAAACGAGGTTCCGTTGAAGTCGGGCGCGAAGATCGATTCGAGTCCCTCACCGATCTTGATCCCCTGATAGAGGCTCAGCGCACCGGCCTGAAAACGCATCGGCAGGTCGACGAGTCCGGGGTTCTCCGCCGCCATCTTGTAGAAGCTCCGCAGATCCGCGTTGATATTGAGGCCCTTGGTGAAATCCACGTCGAACCCGGGGAACGCCTCGAGAGCCGCCTCGCGGATCAGGGTCCCCGCGCTCTTCTCACCCGCCTGGAAGGCATCGAACGCGGCCTTCTGCGTTGAATTGCGCACAAACGGCGACTTGAAGACATCACTCAGTGGCTTCGCCACGTTCTCGGCGGCCTTCGACGCGCTCATGAAGTCCTCGCTGTGCGCGCCGACACCCTGCAGCGCCGCAAGCGCGCGGGTCTCGGTGATTCCCGACTTGAGCACGGTGATTGCCCTGAGCTCCTTCGCCGCGGCGGCAAAAATCTTGCCGCCGAACAGGGTGAGCACGGCGCCGACGGCGGCCCCGGCGACATCCCACCAAGAACCGTCGCCGGAGATCGCCTTGACGATCGATTCGATAAGGGTGATGATCGCGCCGATAGCGGCGAGCACCAGGAGAATCTGCCCGAGGATCGGCACCCACGCCAGAAAGATCGAGAGGATGCCAGCCCAGTCGCAGATGACCTTGAAGATCTCGAACAGGGTCGCGCCCCAATCGTTCAGCCAACTGTCCTTGAGGCCGTTGTTCTTCCTACCATCGACGACCTGCACGATAGCGGAGATCGCGGCATCGGCCGCCACGTTCTTGATGCTGAGCGCTTCGCGCCATTCTTCGTGCGCTGCACCGAGGCTTGCAGAGGCCGCCTGCGCGTCGTCGTGGGCGTTGATCGCTGCCTTCTTCGCCTCGGCGCCACCGGGCTCGGCGGAGTCCGCCGCGTGCTTGGTCTGCGCTGCGGTGCGCTGCGCTGACTCGACGGCGGATTGCTTGTCACCGATGTGAGCGATTGCCGTACGAGCGGCATCCTGGGCATCTTTGAGCGCATGGGAGTAGGTGACGAGCGCGCTGGAGGTGACCGAATAGCGCTCCTTCGCCTTGTCGATGTCCTGTGCGACATCGCGGGCCTTGTCGCGGATCGCGTCGATCGCGGCGCTCTTCATGCCCTCGACGCCGGAGATCTTCTTGAGAGTGTTCACCGACCGGGCGATCGCGTTCGCGATCTCGCCATAGTGCAGCGCCTTCGACCGCAGCAGCGTGTCGTTGCCCGTGAGGGGTGCGTAGTCGTGGTCGCTCACTGTGCGCTCCCTTCACCGCCGCCGGGATAGCCGGCGGGAGGCTGTGGTGTCGCGGGGATCTTCGCGTTGTCGGGGGCGGCGTCCTGCAGCGCCTTCGCGAGCCCCGCATCCACCTGCGTGAATCCGTCCGAGATCGCCGCGATGGACTTCTGGAGGTCTTCGACCGCTTCGGTCATGCTCTTCCGCTTGTCGTTCCACTTGTGGGCGAAGTCTGTGACGTGGGAGCCGAGTTGGTCGTGCCCAGTGGCGTCGGCGACGTCATCGCTGAAGTCGTCGGCATCTTTGAACTCGCTCCTAATGGCCTCGAGGTCGTCCTTGAGCTGTTGGAGCAGCTCGAGATCGAGCTTCAGATCTGGCATGTTTGCTTTTTACCCCTCGGCTTCGATCCGCCCACCTACCCCTCTGGTAGCGGCGAGCTGCTGCTAAAACTATCGATCAACCCTCGGATGCAACATGGGCACCACTCCCCATGACCCTCACCCCTCCGCCAGCGGCAACTGCACCCGCGCCGACTTGCCCTTGGCGATGTACATCCCGCGCCCGGGAGGGAACTCGGACTTGT
>JACMOZ010000478.1 GCA_014377785.1 Aeromicrobium sp. | reverse complement strand
TAGATGAACGCGAGGTGTGCATCTCCTGAGCAATTGCATCCATCGTCAGATCCTGTAGGTAATAAAGCTGAGCAGCTCGCAGTGCTTCGCGAACTTTCTCCGGTTGATCGGCATCGATTAGGTCCTGCATTGTTCCCCCTTGCACGTATGTGCGTGATTGCTGACAGGTTTATCCACGTCAAATGTACCCAGCCTGACCGGGCAGAGACACGCTTGCGCCGGGGATGATGCACGAACGTGCACCATGGTTCCCTTGTTGAAGCCGCGCTGGCGCGGATAGCGTCGGGGGCAACATCCAAACCCCAACGACGCAAAGCCGGATCCCTGGCCAGCGTCGGCGCAGAAAAGGACAGTCAACGTGGACAATCTTGGTGTGGTATTTCTCTCAGAAGTAGTGGGGACAGCCTTACTTATCCTTCTAGGAACGGGAGTGGTGGCCAACGTCGCCCTCGCGAAGAACAAGGGCTTCAACGGCGGGTTCCTGATGGTCACCATCGGATGGGGACTCGCGGTCTTCGCCGGTGTCATCGTCGCCTACAACTCCGGAGCTCACCTGAACCCGGCCGTGACGCTCGGGCTCGTCGCCAATGGCGCGACTGAATTCGGATCGGGCGTTCCCGTCAACTTTCTGTCCGTCGTCGCCTACATCGGCGCGCAGCTGATCGGAGCGATCCTCGGAGCCTCCTTCTGCTGGCTCGCACATAAGAGGCACTTCGACGAAGAGCCCGACCCGGCCAACAAGTTGGGCGTTTTCGCCACGGGACCGGCCATCCGCAGCTACGGCTGGAACTTCCTCACCGAGGTCATCGGCACGTTCGTGCTCGTGTTCGTTGTGATCGCCTTCGGCGGCGGACGCCAGGGAGACGGCGGTCTCGCGGCACTCGGCGCCCTGCCCGTCGCGCTGCTCGTGATCGTGATCGGTACCTCACTCGGTGGGCCCACCGGCTACGCCATCAACCCCGCGCGTGACCTCGGTCCGCGAATCGCCCACGCGATTCTCCCCATCAAGGGCAAGGGCGGAAGCGACTGGAGCTACTCGTGGGTTCCCGTCTTCGGCCCGATCGTCGGCGGGCTCCTGGCGGGCTGGGCGGCGCTCGCTCTCCTGCCCGTCCTGACCGCCGCCGCCGGCGCCTAGTTCTACCCTCAGCTGCGACCATCAAATCCAACGAAGAAAAACAACGGAGTTCAATCTCATGAGTGAATACGTCATCGCTATCGACCAGGGCACGACATCGACCCGCGCCATCATCTTCGACAATTCGGGATCGATCGTCTCGTCGGGCCAGCTCGAACACGAGCAGATCTTCCCGAAGCCGGGCTGGGTCGAGCACGACCCGAAAGAAATTTGGAACAACACGCGCGAGGTCATCGGAAAGGCACTCTCTGCCGCCAATCTGACACGACACAACATCAAGGCAATCGGGATCACCAACCAGCGCGAGACTGCTGTGGTGTGGGACAAGAACACCGGTGAGCCCGTCTACAACGCAATCGTGTGGCAGGACACCCGCACGCAGTCGATCGTCGATCGATTCTCTGCGGATGGCGGCGTGGAACGCTTCAAGCCCATCGTCGGGCTTCCCCTGGCCACGTACTTCTCCGGTACGAAGATCGTGTGGATCCTGGAGAACGTCGACGGTGCGCGCGAGAAGGCTGACGCTGGTGACCTGCTGTTCGGCACCACCGACAGCTGGGTGCTGTGGAACCTGACAGGCGGCGTCGACGGTGGCGTTCACGCAACCGACGTCACCAACGCCAGCCGCACCCTGTTCATGGATCTTGTGACCCTCTCGTGGCGCCAGGATATTCTCGACATCTTCGGCGTCCCCCTGTCGATGATGCCGGAGATCCGCAGCTCCTCCGAGGTCTATGGAGTTGCCGAGTCCAACAGCCTGCTGCGCGAGGTGCCCATCGCCGGCATTCTGGGAGACCAGCAGGCAGCCACGTTCGGCCAGGCCGCGTTCGACGCTGGCGAGGCGAAGAACACCTACGGCACGGGTAACTTCCTCATCTTCAACACGGGCGAAGAGATCATCCATTCGCAAAACGGTCTTCTCACCACCCTCGGCTACAAGATCGGCGACGAGAAGCCGCACTACGCACTTGAGGGCTCGATCGCCGTGACCGGGTCGCTTGTGCAGTGGATGCGCGACAACCTGGGTCTGATCTCGTCGGCCGACGAGATCGAGGCACTCGCCGCATCCGTCGATGACAACGGAGGTGCCTACTTCGTTCCGGCGTTCTCGGGACTGTTCGCCCCGTACTGGCGGGCAGACGCGCGCGGCGCGCTCGTCGGCCTCACGCGCTACGTCAACAAGGGGCACATCGCTCGCGCTGTGCTCGAGGCAACCGCCTACCAAACACGCGAAGTGCTGGATGCGGTCAACGCCGACTCGGGTGTGCCGCTCACCGAGCTGAAGGTCGACGGCGGAATGATCGCCAACAACCTGCTCATGCAGTTCCAGGCGGACATCCTGGGCGTGCCCGTCGTACGGCCGGTTGTCGCGGAGACGACCGCGCTCGGCGCCGCGTATGCCGCGGGGCTTGCCACCGGGTTCTGGAGTGACATGGACGACCTGCGCAAGAACTGGCAGGAGGACAGCCGCTGGACCCCGAGCATGGATGCGGACGAGAGCGAGCGCCTGTTGCGCAACTGGAAGAAGGCCGTCACCAAGACCTTCGACTGGGTCGACGGCGACGTCGAATAGAACGTGTAGTGCTCAAAACCGGTCATCCACGATTTTTGGTGGATGACCGGTTTTGGCGTTAACGGTGGCCTGCGGCACCTCAGAGCCGGGCGAGCAGCTCAATGTCCTGCAGGAATTCCACTGCTCCCGGAACGCCGTGATGACCTTCAGCAGCTCGCCGGTGACACCCTGCAGCGACGACGGCGGCTCACCACCGCGCTGTGCGGCCCGACCCTGCAACCGCGCTTTCATTCTCCTCCTGCGGAACCACTACCGTGGAACAGCGTGAGTAGGCCGCCACGGCGGAAGGATGTTTTTTGGGCGGTTACTCGGCTCGGTAGCCCATCACCTGCTGATCGGCATGCCGTGCCCGGTCGTGGTCGTGCCGCACCCCGCCGACGTGCCTCTGCCCATACCGATCGCCGAGCGGGGAAATGGCGACTCCGCTAGAGCGGCCGGGTTGACACATCACACTCCTCACTCAACCACCCGGATGACAACGCGCGACCCTACGAAATGGTGCTTTCATGAATGAAACATCCCAGACAGGGGCGCTCTTGCAGGCGCACGATCCCTATGCGCGCCCATCACAAGAGGTGCTCGCGGATCTCGAGTCGAACCCGCAAGGCCTCAGCGTTGGTGCCGCACAGAAACGCCTGGCTGCCTATGGTCCGAACCTGCTGGCTGCCCCGCTCAGGAGAAACCCGGTGCTGCGGTTTCTGTCCCACTTCAACGACGTGCTCATTTACGTGTTGCTGGCGGCCGCCGTTCTCAAGTCGATCTTTGGTGATTGGATCGATGCCGCGGTCATTCTCGCCGTGGCTGTCATCAATGCGGTGATTGGTTTCTTGCAGGAGGGTCGAGCCGAAAAGGCGCTCGACGGCATCCGACGGATGCTCTCCCTGCACGCGCATGTGCGCCGCGACGGTGTATGGGTCTACGTAGAAGCGGAAGGGCTCGTGCCCGGCGACATCGTGCGGGTCAAGTCCGGTGACAAGGTGCCCGCGGATGCGCGATTGATCGAGGCAACCACACTGCGCGTGGAGGAGTCTGCCCTCACCGGCGAGTCGGTTCCGACTACAAAAAAGACCAGCCCGGTTCCTCCTGATTCAGGAATTGGCGACCGGCACAGCATGCTCTACTCAGGCACGATCGTCACCACCGGTCGCGGCATCGGCGTAGTAACCGCCAGCGGTGTTGACACTGAGATGGGCCGCATCCAGTCCATGCTCACCGGCGTGCAGAACCTCGCCACGCCGCTCACCCGGCAGCTCGACTCATTCGGCAAGAAGATAACTCTGCTCATCCTTGGCGTAGCCGCGATCATGCTCGTGATCGGGCGCCTTCTGCACAATCAAGAGGCCAATGATCTGCTGTCGGCAGCTATCGGATTCGCGGTCGCGGCCATTCCCGAGGGCCTGCCGGCTCTTGTCACCATCACCCTGGCCCTCGGCGTACAGCAGATGGCCAAACGCCGAGCAATCGTCCGCAAACTCACCGCGGTCGAGACGCTCGGCTCGGTCACGACCGTCTGCTCAGACAAGACCGGCACGCTCACCCGCAATGAAATGACGGTGCGAAGCGCCGTCACCCGAGCCGCCCACTACCAGGTCACCGGCATCGGTTACGAGCCTGTTGGCGTGATCAGCATCGACGACGAACCCGCCGCACTCGATACCCGACCTGACCTCAGCGAACTCGTCACCGTCATGGCTCTCTGCAACGATGCCCGCATCACCGAGGAGGACGGCCGCTGGCGCGTTGTCGGTGAACCGACCGAGGGCGCACTGCGAACCCTCGCCCTCAAAACCAACTTTGAGGCTGCCGGCTGGAAACGGATCGCAGTCATCCCGTTCGAGTCCGACAACAAATTCATGGCCACCCTCGATGAGGACCCCACCGGAAAGGTACGAATTCTCCTCAAGGGAGCCCCCGGAGAAGTATTCAAACGCAGCAGTCGGCAGCTCAGCGCCAGCGGAAGCCCAGAACCGATTGATACGGCCTTCTGGAACAAATATGTGGAAGAGCTCAGCGCGCAGGGCCTGCGAGTACTTGCGGCCGCAAGCGTCACCGCCGCCGACGGGATGGTCGACCTCAACATCGATGACATCGACGACGGAATGCTGTTTCTCGGTCTGGTTGGCATTGTCGATCCACCACGACCGGAGGCGATCAAAGCGATCGCCACCATGCAATCCGCCGGCATTCGAGTAAAGATGATCACCGGCGACCATGCGGGCACCGCGCGAGCAATCAGCCGAGAGATGGGAATCACAAGCGACCTGAACGCGCGGGTGATCACCGGCGCCGAACTGGAAGCGATGAGCCAAGACCAGCTCATTCGTATCGTGCGCGAGGTCGACGTGTTCGCTCGCACCAGTCCCGAACACAAACTGCGCATCGTCAAAGCCCTGCAAGCCCACAAGGAGGTCGTCGCCATGACGGGCGACGGCGTCAACGACGCCCCCGCGCTCACCCGTTCCGACGTCGGGGTCGCGATGGGGATCAAGGGAACGGAGGCGACCAAGGAGGCCGCTGACATCGTTCTCGCCGACGACAACTTCGCTACCATCGGGCGGGCCATTGAAGAAGGCCGCCGCATCCGTGACAACCTGCAGAAGTCGATCGTCTTTCTGTTGCCCACCACTGCAGCACAATCATTGGTCATCCTCGTCGCTGTGCTCTTCGGATTTACCTTGCCCCTTCAGCCAGCGCAAATCCTCTGGGTCAACTTGATCACTGCCGTCACCCTCTCCCTCGCCCTCGCCTATGAACCCGCCGAGGCCGACATCATGCTGCGCCAGCCCCGCAAGCCAGGCGCATCCCTCATTGGCAGGGCATACGTGGGCCGCATCCTCTGGGTGGCGTTGCTGATCAGCGGTGCCACCGTCGCAGTTTTCTTCCTGGAGCTTGCCGCCGGGTCCACTCTTGCGCAAGCACAAACCACCGCAGTGACCATGCTCACACTCAGCCAGGTCGCTTTCCTTTTCAACTCGCGCTTCCTTCAGGCGTCGAGCCTGAAGTTTGCCGTGTTACTCGGCAACCCGGCGATCTGGATCTCGACTGGCGCGCTTCTCATGCTGCAACTCGCGTTCGTTTATACCCCCTTCATGAATCTCTGGTTTCGTTCCGCGCCGATCGGCGTGCGTGAGTGGGGGTACACCCTCGGCCTCTCTGCGGCGATATTCCTGTTCGTCGAGATGGGCAAGGCGATTGAACGGGTGGTGGCGCGGCGTCAGAAATGACCGTGTCTACACACCGGTAGCGTCGGTGGCACCGGGAAGTATTTCGCGCAGCAGGTCGTCGAGCGTGATGACGCCGAGGAGGCGGTCGGCGTCCACAACAGTGGCAAGCTGTACGCGTTCGCGCCGCATGCGGGCGAGGGTGTCGAACGCTGATGCGTCAGGGGTGACCGTAAGTGCGTTGCGGGCGATGTCACCGGCGAGGGTGTGAGCGGAGACGGTGAGGGTGTCGCGAACGTGCGCAACCCGGCAGTCTGCGCCCGTGCCGACAAGGATGCGCAGATGACCAGAGGATGCGGCGACAGCCTGTATGTCGGCGGCCGTAGCGTTCACCGGCACCGACGTAGGAGCGCGATCAGTGCGGACAATATCCCCAACGGTGAGAGTACCTAAGGCGATCGCGCGCTTGATGGGCTCCGAGAACTGCACGTCAAGAACACCAGCCGCGCGGGAGTGCGCCACAAGCTCGCGGATGGTATCGGCATCCTGGCCACCGGCAGCCGCCTTCTCTACCGGGTCGACGCCTGAGGCCCTCACAAGTTGATTGGCGATGTGGTTGATCCACAGCAGGAATGGTCGCAGCGGCCACGTGAGAGCCCGCGCCACGATGCTGGTAGCCTTCGCGGCGGTTTCGGGGTGCGCGATCGCCCAGGACTTTGGGGCCATCTCGCCAATCACAAGGTGCAGGAAGGTGACGACCAGAAGCGCGAGCATGAAGGCAATCACGTCGGCAAGTACGTCGGGTAGTCCCCACTGGGCGAACACGGGCGAGAGCGCATAGTCGATCGCGGGCTTGGTGACGGCGCCGAGCAGGAATGTGCAGGCTGTGATGCCCAGCTGCGCGAAGGCAAGCATCACCGTCAGTTCATTCATACCGCGCAACGCAGCACGAGCGGAAGCGCTGCGGCCGGCCTCATCCTCGAGCCGGTGCCGCCGCGCGGCAAGCAGCGAAAATTCGACGATGACGAAGAACGCGCTCGCGAGAATAAGAGCCGTCGTGATGATCGTCACCACCCACCAACTCACGAGGTCACCTCCTCATCGCGTCGACCAGCAGCAGCGCCGGGTTGTCTGCTGGCATCCGCTGCGAGTTCCCCTTCATCAGTATCGAGCTCATGCAGCCGCACGACCAGCTGAGAGGGCACATGGCGCTCGACGGCGGTGACCTCGACGTCAAGCCAGCGTTTCATCCGCAGCCCCAGCACAACCTCCGACGCCTTCTCGGGCAGGTCCACACGCACCACGGCACCCTCAACCGGCAGGTCACCGTGCATGCTAATAATCAGCCCGGCGATCGTTTCGGCGTCATCACGGGGCAGCTCGTGGCCGAGGAGCCGCTCGACCTCGTCGACGTGAACGTCGCCCGGCAGCATCCAGTGGTCATCGCCCACGTTCACCACTTCGATGACGTCGAGGTCGTGCTCGTCGGAGATCTCACCGACGACCTCCTCGGTAAGGTCCTCGAGGGTCAGGATGCCGTCGAAGTTTCCGTACTCATCAACGACGCACGCCAGCTCGTTACGGCTTTTGCGCATACGATCCAGCGCGATGGGTAGTTGCATGGTGGTGGGCAGCACAACCGCATCACGCATCACCGTCGACACCAAGGCCTCATCGGGATGCCGACCGCGCAACACATCGATGAGATCAACAACACCCACCGGATTATCCTCATCACCGATTACCGGGTATCTGGTGTGACCGGTCGCCATGAGTGCCCGCACCTCACCAATTGTGGTGTTCGGGGAGATCGAATCGATCCGCGATCGCGGCACCATCGCATGCTCGACATCTCGCTGCGGGAAATCCAGAATACGGTCGATGATCATCGTCAGGTCGTCAGACAAGTCGCCGCTCACCCGGGACTCCTCAATGATCGACTTGAGATCCCGTGCGGTGGCGCTCTCGTCCACATCCTCCAACGGCTCGATACGCAGCAAGCGCAACAACGCATTCGCCGCCACATCAAACACCGCAATCAGCCACCCCAGCGCCAGCAAATAGATCCGCGTCGGCATCGCGAGGGCCCTCGCCAACGGTTCCGGGTCCGCGATAGCAAGGTTCTTCGGGTAAAGCTCACCGAAGATCATCGTCACCACCGTCGCAAGCACCAAGGCACCGATTGTCCCAACCACCACCGCCGCGGCCGGGTCGATGCCCACTCCGCCCAAGAGCGTCCCGATCGATTCGCCGATCAGCGGCTGCGCGACAAATCCGATCAACAGACCCGTTACCGTGATCCCGAGTTGTGCACCCGACAACATGAACGACGTACGCTTCGTGATTGCGAGCACACGCTTCGCCTGCGCGTCACCCTTCTCAGCTAGCGCTGCCATCCGCAAGCGATCCACCGACATATATGCGAATTCCTGCGCAACAAAAAACCCGCATGCAGCGATGATCCCCAGTGTCAACAGCACACCGACCAACAACGTCAGAGCGGCATCCAGCATCCACACTCACCCCCTCGAACAATGAGGGGGCTCGGAGATCGACCCTCCTGATCAGTGCAGGCGTGACGGGTGCGCAGGAGGTTCTCTTTCGATAGTCAGAATGTGGTGGCATTCAGGATACAAGAAACTCGTTGCCTCCGCCGGTTGGGAGCGGTCCGACTATGACTACGTCGTCAACGCTCAGATGCGTGTGGTCTGCCGCTTGCGGGGGAACTCTCACCTTGTGGCGGCCTGTCTCTCAGCCTCAGCTCATTTCGAGAAAGATCAGAGCGCTATTTCCACTGGCTCACGGTGCATGTGACCAGTTGCCGACCCCCAGCGCGTACGCGGATCCATCACACCCATGGCAAAGGTCACGGCGCGTGAGGGCAAAGATGAATCGTGAACGCGTCGCCAAAGACACCCGTTGCTAGCATCAAAGCCATGACCGTGGCGACCAAAGAAGTGCACCGCCCGCTGGCGGTTCTTTTGCCATTGTCGCTCGTGGCCGTGGT
>JACMOZ010000477.1 GCA_014377785.1 Aeromicrobium sp. | reverse complement strand
CCCTTCAGGCAAAGGGCATCACACCCTGCATTCCGGGACGGAAATCCCGGATCATGCCCATCAAATACGACAAGCGCCGATACAAAAGCCGCAGCCGCATCGGGATCATGTTCGGCCGCCTCAGGGACTGGCGCCGGGTCGCGACTCGTTACGATCGATGCCCGACCATCTTCCTCTCCGGCATCGCCCTCGCCGCCACCGTCATCTTCTGGCTCTGATCAACGAGTCCTGACCCTAGAGCTGGCGGAGGCAGAAGGGGAGGTCGAAAACGCTCTTCGGATTGCGGTGACGGTCTATGGTGGCAGCCGCAGCTATGACGCTGCAGATCCACGCTTCGGCAGCTATATCGAGCCCGCACTGGACAAATTCACCCCGGCCACCATCGTCGAACTTCTTGAGCAGATCGAAGATAGTCCGCAAACCTATGGCCGCGGTCGCGCAGCTTTCGATCATCCGCAAATTCGAGATGCTGCCGAGGCCCTTGGAGTGGATACAACCGTCTATAAATCATTCACCAAGTCGCTCTGACGGCAAGGCGAGGCTAGAGGTACAAACCTATCATTGTAGCTCGCAGGCCCGATCGCTTCCCCCCCGAGTTTCTTGGAAAGTTGCCGTTCCCCTAGCGATCGGGGTTACGCTATTGGGGTGGAGGGTAAGCCACTTTGAACAGCTACTGGGCCGGTATCAGACTGGCAGCTTTCGGGTGATGGAGCTGGAAAGCGGACCTTCGTTCAGCCAGCTGAATGGTTTCAAGACCCAGGAGCAGACAGTCAGAAGCGCTCGCCCGCTCCCAGGAAGCAGATGCTCGTTCATCACTGCGCACCACTCCAAAGGAGCTGTTTGCCCTAAGCGATGGTGCTTCGCGCGTAGCGTCGCGGCGAACTGCCCATAACGCGCTTGAACGCAGTGTTGAAAGCGTTTTCAGATTCGTAGCCGAGAGAGCGTGCGGTGTGCACCAGCGTGTCGCGTGTAGTCGCCAGTCTCTCGGCCGCAAGCATCATGCGCCAACGGGTAAGATAGGCGAGCGGCGTCTCGCCAACTCTGTTGCGGAATCGATCGGCAAAGATCGAGCGCGACATACCTGCAAGACATGCCAGCTCTACAAGGGTCCAGCGATGACCTGGTTCTGCGTGCATGGCTGAGATCGCCACAGCCAGCTTCGGGTCGGCCAATGCGAAGAACCAGCCAACGCTGTCGCCGGGTTGCTCCGTCAGGTAGAGACGGAGCGCCTGCACCAGCATCATGTGTGCGAGGTGCTGTGCCATCAGCGACGCACCGGGCCGGTCGTCCCGCACCTCCTCGCGCAAGCGGTCCAGCGACCAGCGCCACGCAGCCTGCTCACCTGCACCGCGCAGATGAATGATCGGCGGCAGCGCTCCGAGCAGTAGTTCGGCGTTGCGGCTGTCGACGTCGAACCGGCTACCGGCCAGGTACAGCTCACCGCCGCCGTTATGGACAACTACGCCCGCCACGCGTGGCCGGGCAAACACCTCTGCTGCTGGAACTGCAGACACGCCTGGGTCGCTGCCAAGCCAGAACGGTCGCCCACTGGGCAGAACGAAGCAGTCGCCTGCGTCCAGCCGCACTGGGTCACCGGTGGCCGCGACGGACAGGAAGCAGGAACCGCTGATCACCGCATAGCACTTTATTCGGCCGACCTGATCGTCGAACTGGACGGCCCAGTCGCCACCCGCATCAAAGCCGGCGGTCAGGTAGGTTCGGGGTTTCAGTAGCGATAGAACGTCGGATAGCGGGTCCACACGGGCTCCGGACGATGGCGAAGAAAACAGAGACGCTGAAGCATAGGTGGTACGATCAGCCGCGTCTATCTGGCGATCGACAAACAGGAGAACCGTTCGTGATCGTCATCACCGCCCCTACCGGCCAAATCGGCCGCCATGTCGTTCAGGAACTTCTCGCCACCGACGCACCGCTGCGGGTCGTCGTGCGCGACGCATCCAAACTGCCGGACGAGGTTCGTGACCGTGTCGAAGTCGTAGAGGGATCGCACGGCGACGCAGTCGTGATCGACCGAGCGTTAAACGGCGCTGACGCGCTGTTCTGGCTCGCCCCCATGGACGCGACCCGCACGTTGGACGAAGTCTATCTCGATTTCACGCGACCCGCTGCTGAGGCAATCCGTCGCTGCGGAGTCGCGCGGATCGTGTCAGTCACCGCGCTCGGCCGGGGTACGCGGTGGGAAGATCGGGCGGGCCTGGTCACCGCCTCCATCCAAATGGACGACATGCTGATGGCGACGGGTGCCGCCTTCCGCGGGCTCGCAATGCCATCCTTTATGGACAACATCCTGAGGCAAGCGGCTTCAATCCGGGACAAGGGCCTGATGTTCGGCCCGGTCGACGCGGTCCGGAAAGCGCCGACTACCTGCACACGGGACATGGGCATGGTCGCGGCCGAACTACTCGCCGACGGCAGCTGGACCGGCCAGCAAGAGGTCCCGGTGCTCGGTCCCGAGGACCTGTCGATGAACGACATGGCGGCGATCGCGTCCGACGTGCTGGGTCGTGAGGTGCGCTACGTCCGCACCTCGTACGAGGACCTGAAGCAACAGTTTCTCGTATACGGTGCGTCCGAGTCCTTCGCACAAGGCTACGTCGACATGTTCCGAGCCAAGGACGAAGGCATGGACAATATCGCGGAGCGGGATGCGACCATTCACACCCAGACGAGCTTTCGTCAGTGGTGCGAGGAAGAGCTAAAATCCGCAGTCGTCGGGTGAAAGCAGCTGTAAACGGAGAGTACCCATGAAGATGACGGGCAACATCATCCTGATCACCGGCGCCGGCAGCGGCATCGGTCGCGCGCTTGCAGAGCGGCTGCATGATCGCGGGAACCGTGTGATCGTGGCAGGGCGGAGGCGCGAACTGCTCGACGAGGTCATCTCCACTCGCGAGGGCATGGCCGCGCTTGAGCTGGATGTGTCAGACGCGGGCAGCATCGCGGCCGCGGTCGCCGACATAGAGACACGCTTCCCCGAGCTTAATGTGCTCGTCAACAACGCAGGCATCTCGAGACCTGAGGACCTGACGGCCGACGCTTGGGACTCGGATCTAGCAGAGGCTATGATCGCAACCAACGTCACGGGAGTGCTGCGGCTGACCGCTGCGCTTCTGCCGTCGCTTAAACGGCAGTCCAACGCCGCGGTGATCACCACGACGTCCGGCTTGGCCTACGTGCCCCTTGCAAGCTATCCGACATACAGCGCCACAAAGGCGTTTCTTCACTCCTGGCTTCAATCGCTCCGCCATCAGTTGCGTGACACCGATGTGGAGATCCTCGAGCTCTCACCGCCCTACGTACAAACTGAGCTTGGTGGACCACAACAACTGACTGACCCGTACGCCATGCCGCTTGCCGAGTTCGCCGACGAGGTCATGACACTTCTTGAGTCTGGCAACACACCCGCCGGCGAGATTCTAGTTGACCGCGTCATGGGCTACCGCGGCGCCGAACGCGAGGGGCGCTACGTCGAGACATTTGCTCATGGCAACGCTGGTTGATCGGGAGCTGCGTGATGGTCGTTGCTCGGCCCCCTCTTTGCTGGCTATCGTCCATGTAGACCCACAAGCCGACATGCAGGTGCGCTTCGCCCCCAACCTAGACCGGCCGTTCGTTCATTTGCTGCTGGTGACCGCAAGTGGGCCGTTAGCTGACTGTCCGCTTCTGAGCGCCGCCGGGTAGAAAGCGGCCTTTCGAGCCGGTATCACAACCGTTCGGTTTCAAAACGGCGGAAGGTTGGAGGCCGGGACGTTCCTCGACCGATAGCGCTTGAGTTTGCGTCGCCTGTAGCAAGCGCCCGCTGTTTGTCTTACCCCTAACGCAAGTTTCAGCGAAGGTGGGCAGTGAACATGGGAAACGGCACACACCGAACGGTAAACCCGCTCGCGTTCCTAAACGGCGGCGGCGAAATGGGCGCGCTGATGCGGTCCCATGATTGGGAAACCCACGAGTTGGGG
>JACMOZ010000476.1 GCA_014377785.1 Aeromicrobium sp. | reverse complement strand
GCCTGCTGATCGGTTGATCATCGGCGACTATCGCCATGTTGATGTTGCGGAACAACTCGCCGGCGGCTCGCTCGATCTCGGTGATCCGAAAGTGGTCCTCGAGATTGGAAAGACGTCGCACCTTTCGATCCTCCCACTCCAGCTCAGGACCTACCCGCACAGGAACCCCTTCCCGGAAGTGTTGCGGTCAGGCCAAGTCCTCGAAGCTGTCCTCGCCTGGGCGCCAGACCATCCAAGCTTTATCGTGGAATCCCCTGAGCTCGGCGATCTCAACGTAGACGTCTTCTCTCGCAGGGTGAATCACAACGGAGCCCGTGTCGAGGTCAATGCGAATGCCTGCACCGGTGGATTCGCAAGTCGACGTCACCGTGCCAGGGGTCAATCGGCGTAGAGAATCTGCGTAGCCAAGGTCCTGCTCATGCCAGAGGCGATCAGTTGTCTGGACGACGGGCCATACGTAGCAGTTAAGCGTGACAGGGCCGGCACCCAGCCTCCCATCGAAACGCAACTGCAGATAGTCGTTGAGTACGAACTCGACCGAATACATCCGGTCACCAACCAGCCGCGATAGCAGTTCATTCGGAACGTAAGCCGCTGTCCCCATGTCTATTCGAACCTCTCGTCATTCCAACTATGGCGTAAGGGGAGAAGTTTGAGAATGTCCCGTGGTGAAAACTGATTCGCCCGCAAGCCGGACCTCTTCAGCGACAGATCTGAGGCCACACGACCCAACAGTCGAACATGCCGACGCTGTGTCACATGGGAACGGTGAGCGGGCTACTTTCCCCGCTATCGCGAGAGCCCGCCGGAGACTACTTTTCGACCCGATTGGCTGCCCGCAAACCGGGAAGGCGGCCGGGCAGCACTTCAGCATTCGCAGACCGGGTGCGCAAACCTCCTCGATGAAGGAGGAGCGAGCCAGCGACGCCTTGGACCGCGCGCAGGAGTCCTACCGGCACCTGAACGGCTCCGTTGGGCCGGGACTGGCCGCCTGGCCTAGAGCCCCTTCGGTCTCAGCCACGCAGCTATGCCTGACGAGTTCTGAACCGCTCGATGCGGCGTGCGACACCCTCCGTGGTCCGGCGTGCGAGGCGATGAGATGGACGCTCGATCAGCCAGTGGAACCCCCACGCTGTGAGCAGCGCGATTGGGACGGTCAGTGCGGCGATCAGCAACCAATTGCCATCACCGAGCAGAAAAGTGAGTGTGGCGATGATGGGCACGTGCACCAGGTAGAGGCTGAAAGACACGCGACCGAGCCATTGGAATCCTCGTGACTCCAGTGCACCCCGTACAAACGGCACCACGATGGCGCTCAGAACCAGTCCGGCCGCGCCGAGCACTGCCAGGCCACCAAGGACGATGCCGGCGACGGTTCCGGATCCTGTCATCGGCTTCGCAAGCCAGTTAGCTGTAATGAGCAGCAGTGATCCGCCGACGAGGACTATGCCCGACATGCGCTGCCGCCATAGCCGCTGGCGTCCACGAAGCTGACGGTGTACGGCCCATTTCTTAATCGCATCGAGGCGCACTGCCATGAGCGTTCCGATGAAGAACACCGGCAGATAGAGCAGAGCATCCGCAGTGGTGAAATCGCCAACAACGCAGAGCGTGAAAGCGGCGACGAGCGCGATCAACCAGTGGCGTCTCACCGCGACAGCGAGTGCGATGAACAGGGGAAGCAACACGGAGAAGATTATTTCCCAGCGCAGCGACCAGAGCGCGTTGTTGACATTGAAGGAATGCATGGTCAGGCTCGCCTGCTGGAGGAGCGTGTCGACCGCAATGGAGGTCGCATTGGTGTTGTCGACCCAGGACCCGTGCGTCACAGCGGAGTGGTCACGTGGTGAAAGCCAGATGAGCATCGTGCCAATCGCGAGCGAAGCCCACACCGGCAGGTAGAGACGCACAAACCTGCCACTGAGAAAGCCCGACCAAGAAAAACCCTTATTGCCGAGCGCGGGGAGTGCTACCACGAGGCCGCTGAGCACGAAGAAGACCATCACCGCCTCCGAGCCGGCGCTCAGTGCCTTCAGCGGAGTGTTCGAAATCCACCAATATGCGCTGCCCGGCGAAGTGCCACCGGTGGCCTTGAGAAGGGGAACGGCGACCAGATAGAGGTGGTGGAGCACGACCACCATCGCGGCGACCCCCCGCAGACCGTCCAGCGCCGTCAGACGGATGGATGCTGAGGGAGCCTCCCCATGGGCCCCATCCTGGAAGGGAGCCCCCACCTGCATCTCGCCTGCCGCGTGGAGTGTCACCATCCGACCCTCACCAGGCGGTATTTCAGGCGACTCAACGGCTCGGTGACGTCGATTGACCGTGTCGCGGATAATTCGAGGTCGCTAGGTCGGATGTTGTGGAGATTGGTCTGCGCAGTTGAGGGCTCGATCCCGATCATGTTCTTTTCCCTTTGGCTATGTCAACCTGAAGCGGCCCCACTGTGACGGCCACACCTGGCCCCACCTCGGTGCTTGATCGTGCTCGCCACGGCGACAGAGCCGAGTGAGCGTTCCCGGGGTCTCGGCACGCAAGGTTGGGCTTGGTGCGTCCCATAAGGGGAACCTTGGGTTCGAGCGGTCCTCGGTGCTTCGTCCCAGCCGCGGATGGTCCCGCGTAAGCGCGGACCAACACGGCTTCTGTTGCATCCGAAACCGTAAAGTTCCGGTCACTCATTGCGGCTCGGAATTCTGGGCTGGGCCAGAACTCTCCGTGGCCTGAGCGCCAGTCAGCGACCGATTCATAGCGTTCTCCTTCGTCGATTGCGTGCGCTATGTCGACAGCGGCAAGTGGTTCAATTCGAACTTCGGTGATCTGGTCATACCGTCGGGCTCGACTGTCGGCATGAGCGTGGTTTCGTCCTGCATCCATCGCTACGCCCCGGTCTATGACGTGGGCGTGGGTGCTTGGTCGACGACGGACATCGAAATGCTCTGGATATCGGTCACCGGCTTTCCCGGCAGATCTCGGCTCTCGGCGGTATACGAGCGGATGAATCCCGTGGCGGTATCGACGACGATCGTCTTCACCCTAGCGTGGGTGGTATCGGCACGTTGTAGTGTCACGAGCGACCCGTCACGGGCGACGACCTCGATGCCGGGAATCAGCGCGAGGGCGCGGAAGGTGGCCGCTCGCAGATCAGGGGGCATCAGAGCGGTCGTGAGCGGCTGGCTGAACATGCTCATCACCCAGTCGTCCCCCTGACTCTTCTCGCCTCGAGCACGAAACCAGTTCAGCAGCGCCTGCGGATCACGCGACATCTCGGCGTAGTAGGGGCGCCAGGTGTCGATGGCCGTTGTGAACTTGCCTCTTTCGTGCTCTTGCGGTGTGAGGACCCCCGCCTCACCACCGAGCAACCGCCCGACCTTCTTCGGCCCCCGCGAGTCGGGACCCAATTGAAGGAACCAGTCCTTTGTGCGGTCGGCTGGGACGTAGAGCACGAGTGAGAAACGACCGGGCGCAGTGCCGGCCCCGCCACCGGCTTTCGGATCCGCGGCGCCCGAATAGGTGGACGTATCCGTGATTTGCAGATACTGGCCGTTCGTCAACCTGGTATCCACGGCGCTAATCGTCACGTCTGCGGTCTGTCGGAGCACGGCGGCGGCCGCCGGTGCGGGGTGCGACGGAGTCAGGACGATCCCTACAACGAGCACCGCAACCGCCAGCCCCGCCACCACGGCCGATCCCCCGACCACACCTCGGCGAACGGGATTTCGCATACCGATCCGCTGCTTCCGAGCGGTCTCGTGCAGCAACTTCTGCCGCGCCTCGTCGAGCTTCGCATCCGTGAGTGGACGCACGTCCTGCCCGATCTCACGCACTCGTTCCAAAATATCCATTGGTCTCCTCCTTCGTCATCCAGGTCAGCCGGATCGCCGCATGCGATCCCGGCGGTGCGAGCTTTCGGCGCACCCGGTTCAGCCGAGAGCGCACAGTCCCGACCGGCACACCGAGGGCAAGCGCGACCTCCTCATAGGTGAGATCACCCCACGCATACAGCAGAAGGGTCTCGCGGTCCCGCACCGGCAACGCCGCAATGCGCGGCGCCAACGCCCGAAGGGCGGCAGCAGCATCCACCCGCGCGGACGCCGCGTCGATCTCCCCATCGCCGATGTGATCGTCCCCGGCCACGGATGCCTGGAAGGACCGCCATTGCGCAGCCTCCTGCGCCCGGTACCTCTTCACGATCCGGGAGGCGATACCCAGGAGCCACGGCCGGGCTGACTCCCATGAAGCATCGAAGTCGGCACGGCGCCGGAACGCGACGAGCATCGTCTCGCTCAGCACGTCCTGCGCGGCATCCGCGCCCACACGCCGCATGGCGAAAGCCGCCACCGACCTGGCGTGCATCTCGAACAACTCCGCAAACGCCAACGGGTCACCGACCGAACGGCGGATGATGTCTGCATCTGTGCTCATATGGTCTATTGCACAGGCGCGCGAAAACGGTTCACGAAAATGTCGTGTCGAGTTATCGAGTTGTCGAGCTGTCGGGCGTCAGGCCCATGTCGCGGCGGCGTCTGATCACGTGATCTCGATTGCACGTCACTCACATCTGCCACGATCCACACAAGGCTGCCGGACAGGTGCACAGAACGATGCCAGGCCTCTTAGCAGCGGCTCCGTCTCGCTCGCTCATACCATCAAAGATACCCAGCCACCCAACGGTGCGCAGCATGCCGCGCGTCGATCCAGCAACGAGCGTACGGGACATCCTGCCGCTCGTCCTCTAACGCCTGCCGACGTCGGCTGGAGGCGAGATTCGGTAGACCTTGATGCCGGGGTGCCCGAAAGCCGGACGATCACCGGACGCGAAATTCAATCCTTGAGGAGTGGCCAATTGTCGGGGTTCGCGGCCTCGGACGGGTGCCCGGGTCGGAGCCGCTTACGGGCGCACTCTTGCGGTCTCGATCGGCCGAAGAGCACCGTTTCGGTTATGAATGAATTCCTGATCGGATACGCACGCGTATCCACGAACGAGCAAGATCTCACCGCCCAACAAAACGCCCTGCAAGCCCTCGGCGTTCGATCGAACCTGATCTACACCAACCACGGACTCTGAACCGTCCCTGATTTCATGCCGCCGTTTTATTGGCGGCGTCGATGATTATCGGGCCGTGTGTTTCAGCGTAGTAGTTGC